>JAEYVS010000225.1 GCA_023429265.1 Bacteroidota bacterium
TCCAAAAGCTTCTTCCCCGCCGGAGCAAATTCTCCCGTAAGGAAGCCGGGGAAAAAACTAAAGAGCAGATAGTCGCGGCGAATGTCGATACAGTGTTTCTTATGACCTCGCTAAACCAGGATTTTAATATCCGACGGTTGGAGAGATACATTGTCCTTGCCAAACAAAGCAAGGCAGACGCGGTTATAATTCTAAGCAAATCTGACCTATGCGAAAATGTAGACGACATAATAACTGAAGTCCAAACAGTTTCTAAAGACATTCCCGTTCACGTGGTAAGTTCACTTACAGGCGCTGGTCTGGATGAGCTCCGGGAATATTTCGAAGGTAATAAGACTATAACCATAATGGGATCTTCAGGTGTAGGCAAATCCACCTTTACAAACGCTCTTCTCGGTTACGATAAAATGAAGGTCAAAGACACCACCGATTATAAAGACAAGGGTCTTCATACGACCACTCACAGGGAATTGGTGCTTTTACCGGAAGGAGGACTTATAATTGATACTCCGGGGATGAGAGAGATCCAGCTATGGGAAAGCAACGATGGCATTGAGGAAGCTTTCGATGAGATAGAGGCTCTGATGGAGAACTGTAAATTCTCCGACTGCTCTCATAGTAATGAGCCCGGGTGCGCGGTGCTGGAAGCGCTGGAAACCGGTGAACTTGACCGCGACCGATATAATAGTTTCCTGAAGCTCAAGCGAGAGTCGCAGTATTTTGAACGCAGACACAATAAGAAGCTCCAGATCGATGAAAGAAAAAAATGGAAAGCCATAACAAAGAGTGTAAGAAAGCACAATAAATATAAAAGATAGGATTATGCACGAATACTCCAAAACCATTAGCCGGTTCTATGATACCGTATATGACAGTGTGCGTACACCCGTCGATCGTGAGTTTTATCTATCGGAGATCGCGAAAGCTCAAGGTTCTGTCCTTGAAATAGGAGTAGGTACAGGACGTATATTCGTCGAAGCTTTAAACCGGGGCGCAGATATTTACGGGATAGACCTCAGTGAGAATATGCTCGAGGTGCTTCGTGAGAAAATCCCTTCGTCGGAGGATTACAGAGTTAGTCAGGCAGACATGACTGATTTTGATCTCGGCAGAAAGTTCAAGCTGATCATCGTGCCCTTCAGGATATTTCAGCATCTGCTTACTATAGAAGAACAGCTTCACGCGCTTAGCTGCATCAAAAACCATCTTGATGATGACGGCAGGCTAATATTCGATGTATTCGTGCCCAATCTTAAAAGACTTAATGAACCCGTAAGCAATATGCTTGAGTTCACGGGAGAATATGCTCCCGGCAAAACAGTTGAAAGATATGTTGACACAAGCTCGGATACACTGACCCAGATACTTAATATTACTTTCACATTCAAATGGACTGATAATGGCAAGGAAATGTCCGAAAAGGATGCTTTTCCATTAAGGTATTATTTCAAATACGAGCTCGAGCATCTTATCGCCAGATCAGGATTAAAATTACTTCATTTATACGGGGATTTTAAAAAAAATCCTCTTAGCAACTTAAGTAATGATTTTATCGTAGTATGTACCAAATAAAGTGCAACAATTGACCTGTTTTTTCCCTGAATTAAAGGACTAAAATAGCGATATTGTATATTACCGAATTGTTATTTAATTGAATCTAAAAAAATAGTAATGAATTTTAAAGAAATGAAATATGTACGTCCGGATATGGATAAGCTTACTCCGGAAGTAAAAGCTCTGATCGAAAAGTTTGAAAATGCTGAGAAAGTTGATGATCAGGTCGAAGTCATCGAAAAGCTTAATGACATCAAAATTGAATTCGGTTCAATGAGGACCCTCGCATTCATAAATTATTCAATTAATACCTCTGACGAGAAATTCCAGGAAGAGCAGGACTACTTTGACGATAATTTTCCCCAATATGGTGAGCTGATGTCAGGTTTTTATAAAGCCCTGGCGGAATCCCGCTTCCGTCCCGAACTCGAACAAAAATACGGGAAGCAGTTCTTTAATATAGCCGAAATGACAACCAAAACCGTCAGCCCTGAAGTCATAGATGACCTGGTAAAGGAAAATCATCTGGGAAGCAAGTACCTCAAGATCATTGCTTCTGCAAATATTCCATTCGATGGAAAAATGCTTAACCTGCAGGAATTTAAACCTTATATGGAAACTCTTGACCGCGAGACCCGTGAAAAAGCGCACGAAGCTTACTGGAGTTTCTTTGAAGAGAACGGTGAAGAGCTGGATAAGCTTTATGATGACCTCGTAAAAGTAAGAGATACCATTGCTAAAAAGCTTGGTTACAAAAATTTCGTTGAGCTGGCTTATATGAGAATGGAACGCTCTGATTATAATGCGGATGATGTTAAAAAATTCAGAGATTATATCAAAAAATATGTAGTACCGGTGTCAGTAAAGCTTCGCGATATGCAGCGTGAAAGACTTGGACTGGATACGCTGAAATACTCAGACCTTCCTATCTATTTTAAGAACGGTAACGCCGCCCCAAAAGGTGAACCGCAATGGATAGTGGATAAAGGCAGAAAAATGTACGATGAGCTGTCACCTAAAACCGGTGAGTTCTTCAGTTTTATGATCGACAATAACCTGATGGACCTTTACTCACGTAAAGGAAAAGCAGATATGGGATACTGTGACTTCATTCCTAAATACAAAAGTCCTTTCATCTTTGCAAATATGAATGGTACGGAGTATGATATCACCGTTCTTACTCACGAGGCAGGTCACGCATTCCAGGCATACTCCAGCGCGCACTTCCCGATAAAAGAATATTTTGACACCACATCTGAAGCCGCTGAGATCCACTCGATGAGCATGGAGTTTCTCACCTGGCCCTGGATGGAGCTATTTTTTGAAGAGAATACCGATAAGTTCAAGTTTTCCCATATGAGCGGTTCGATTCTATTTCTGCCCTATGGATGTCTGGTGGATGAATTTCAGCATTATGTTTATGAAAATGTAAATGCAACGCCGGAAGAACGCAGAATGAAATGGCTTGAGCTCGAGAGAGAATATATTCCTTTCATCGATTATACAGGTATTAAGCCTCTCAAGGATGGACGCCGGTGGCAGAAACAGGGTCATATTTATGAAATGCCATTCTATTACATAGATTACTGCCTGGCTCAGATCTGCGCGTTTCAGTTCTGGAAAAAAGCGGAAGCAAACCGCGAGGAAGCTCTCGAAGATTACATTAAACTATGTGCAGCGGGAGGAAGTCAATCTTTCCTTGACCTCGTAAAGTATGCAAACTTAGCATCTCCATTTGAAGAAGATACGGTGAAATCTATGGTAGGTGAAGTAGAAGGATGGCTGAATGAAGTAGAGCATCTTCAATTATAAATACATTTTTTAGTATAAAAGCCCGTTTAAACAGTAGTTTGAGCGGGCAATTTTTTTACTTAAAATTCTGTTAAATATATAGTATTTTTATAGTTTGGATAAATTAATCTCTGCATTATAACTTATTGACAGACCTTTCAGCAAATAAACCCGAAAGAATGCATGACCTGGATTGGCTCCGTGTCATCGCTATTATTCTTTTGATATTTTTCCACGTAGGAATGGTATTCATTAGCTGGACCTGGTATTTTTTGCAGGATGTTGAAACAAGTCCAATAATTGATGAAGCTACTCTTTTTCTCTCACACTGGCGAATGGCGCTTCTATTTCTGATTTCCGGCGCAGGTACTCTTTTTGCTCTCGGTTTTCGTAGTGAAGGCAAATACGTAAAGGAGAGAGCAATACGACTGCTGATACCGTTACTATTCGGAATATTCATAATTATTCCTCCACAGATCTATTTTGAGCTGTTGAATCAGGGATGGGTCTTTTCTGACTATTTTGAGTTCTCCGAAAGATATTTTGCTGGTGGGATGTATCCCCACGGTGATCTGAGCTGGAATCATCTTTGGTTTATTGCCTACTTGCTGCTTTACTCATTGATCGGTTTACCGGTCTTTATGTATTTTAGGTCGGTAAATGGAAAGACTTTTCTTGCAAAGATAGCTGCATTAATAGAGCCTAATGGAAGGTTGTATTTGTTAATGATACCTCTGATGGTTGTTCAGATACTATTAAGAGATAAATTTTCAGGAACCCACAACCTGGTGGATGATATGGCAAATTTCGCATACTTCTTCCTTTTCTTCCTTTACGGATATGTCATATGCTCTAATAAAATCCTGTGGGATTCCATTCAAAGACAAAGAAGGACATCATTGATTATTGCTGTATTATCGTTTTCAATTTTGTTCTTTGCCCGTATGTATGATTACGACCTTGGCTATATTCTTTACTGGGTGATTGAAACTACAGTTGCCTGGACGTGGGTAATGACTATAATCGGATATGGAAGGCAGTACCTTAATTTCAAGAATAAGTTTCTCGCGTATGCAAATGAAGGTATTTATCCTCTTTATATACTACACCAGACTGTTTTGATTATTGTAGCCTATTACATTATCCAGACAGATCTCCCGGTGTTTATTAAATTCTTAATAATCAGTATTTCTACACTTGTTGTATGTATAACACTATATGATCTGCTTATCAGGAGAAATAATGTTACAAGATTCCTTTTTGGAATGAAACCTTTGCCTGTTTCTTACTTAAAAGAAAAACGGGAAGCGATTAATGCACGATCTGTAAATTTTAAAATTTATGAAAGGAAACCCGTCAATGAAGTTTAAAGATTTTCAGTACACACGTCCGGATATAACCGGAGTCAGAGATAAATTTGAAGCTCTCCTGGAAAAGTTCAGTTCGGCTAAAAGCGCTGATGAACAGGACAGCATTCTTACCGAGATCAATACTCTCAGGAATAATTTCGATACGATGGAAGAAATAATCTCCATAAATTATACCATCGACACCACTAATGAGCAAATGGAAAAGGAGCACGATTATTTTGATGACATCCGCCCTGTTTTTGCCGGTCTTATTAACAAGTATTATCATACATTACTAAAATCTCCATACAAAGAAGAGCTTCGGTCAAAACGAGGCGATCATCTGTTTGACCTCGCTGAGATAGGCATTAAAACATATTCACCCGAGATCCTGCCTGACCTGAAGGAAGAAAACCAGCTGTCATCCCGATATGTAAAACTAATGGCATCAGCAAAAATTGATTTTGACGGAGAAGAAAGGAATCTTGCCGGGTTATCTCCTTATATGTCTTCCCCCGACAGAGAAGTAAGAAGAAAAGCATCCGAAGCATACTGGAAGTTCTTTGTCGATAATGAGGAAGAACTGGATGAGATATATGATAAGCTCGTGAAAGTCAGGGACAGAATAGCAAAGAAGCTTGGTTATAAAAATTTCATAGAGCTGGGATATGCCCGTATGCGCCGTACCGAATACGGTCCCGAACAGGTTGCGGATTTCCGTTCGCACGTCCTGAATTATCTTGTTCCTCTTTCTACGAAGCTAAAGGAAAAACAGCTCAAACGTCTCGGTCTTGATGAGTTGCGTCATTACGATTATGGTATCCGTTTCAAAAGCGGAAACCCCACCCCAAAGGGCGATCCTGAGTGGATTGTCTCAAATGCTCGGGATATGTACAAAGACCTTTCTCCCGATACCGATGAGTTTATGTCGCATATGGTAGATGTAGGTTTGATGGATCTTTATAACAAAAAAGGCAAAGCTCCCGGCGGATACTGCGCGTACATTCCGGACTACAAAAGCCCGTTCATCTTTGCGAATATGAACGGTACGTCCGATGATATTCGCGTGCTGACCCACGAGGCAGGACACGCTTTTCAGGGATATTGCAGCCGTAACTTTGAGAGCCCCGAATATTATCATCCGACACTTGAAGCCTGTGAGATACATTCAATGAGTATGGAGTATATCACCTGGCCATGGATGAAGCTCTTCTTTAAAGAAGATACTGAGAAATTCAAAGTAAGCCATCTCGAAAAATCAGCTCAGTTCATTCCTTATGGTGTCTGTGTGGATCACTTTCAGCATTATATTTACGAAAATCCCGAAGCAACACCTGCAGAGAGAAAAACTAAATGGCGCGAACTTGAAAAGCAATATATGCCTTATAAGGACTATCCTGAAAATGATTTCCTGCAGCGCGGAGGATACTGGCAGGGACAGGGGCATATTTACCGGTCGCCTTTCTATTATATCGATTATTGTCTCGCTGAAATATGCGCGTTCCAGTTCTGGGTAAAATCACTTGAAAATAAGGATAAAGCGTGGGAAGATTATCTGCGTCTTTGCCAGGCAGGAGGTAGTATGTCATTCCTTAAGCTTGTTGAGCTTGCAGACATTGATTCTCCTTTTAATGAAGAAACTGTAAAAACAGTAGTAGACAAAGTAGAACAATGGCTCGATAATGTTGATGAATCCAAGTTGCAGTAAAACTATATTTACTCATATACATTGAAAAGACATCCGGAAAAATATCGTATTCTGCTTTATTATAAGTACGTCAAAATAGACGATGCCGAGGCTTATGCAAAGAAGCATCTAAAGTTTTGCAAAGCGCTCGGTGTTTACGGTAGGATACTCGTTGCAGATGAAGGTATCAATGGCACGATTTCAGGTACCCCGGAGCAGACTGATGCATACATTCACGCGCTCCATATGGATCCGCGATTTACTGATATGGAGTTTAAAATAGATTATTCCGATGTTCATGCTTTCAGAAAAATATTCGTCCGGTACAGAAAAGAAATTTTGACCCTCGACCTGGAGGATGATGTAAATCCCAATGAAATTACCGGGAATCATTTGTCACCGCGTGAATTTATGGAAACCCTCGAAAAAGAGGACGTTCTGATAATTGACGCGCGAAATGATTATGAATATGACCTCGGGCATTTTAAAAATGCAATCCGTCCTGATGTAAAAGCATTTCGTGAATTTCCCGGCTGGATACGTGAGAATCTTGAGCAATACAAAGACAAAAAAGTACTTGCTTATTGCACGGGCGGTATACGATGTGAGAAGTTTACAGGTCTGCTTTTAAAAGAAGGCTTTACGGATGTTAATCAGCTCCACGGAGGTATTATTAAATACTCCCAGCATCCCGATACTCAGGGAAAGCACTTCGAAGGTAAATGTTATGTCTTCGATGAGCGTATTTCCGTCCCGGTAAATTTTGCCGAGGAGCCTGTCATAGTCTCCAGATGCAAACATTGCGGAAAACCTTCTGACCGCTACATTAACTGTGCACATATGGACTGCAATCTCCAGTTTTTCTGCTGCGAAGAGTGCGACATAGAATTTAAACATTCCTGCTCCGATGAGTGCATAAATGCCACACATCGCAGAGAGTCCTCCTATAGTTAATTAACTACTTCCTTTTCTCAGGGTGATTAGTTATTTTTAAATAACTATATAACGAAACATATGCCGACACAAACCACCTGGCAAAAGATTACTGCGTACTGTTTGATTTTTATCTCCGTCACACTGTTTATAATTATTCTCCAAACGCTTTCCTCAATACTTATTCCATTTGTCTTTGCGCTTTTCTTTACTTTGCTTCTTGATCCGCTGGTCGTATTGTTAAAAAATAAATGGAAAGTGCCCCGCTGGCTTGGCATTATATTAATGCTTATACTTGTATTTGGATTTATTTATTTGATGGGCGTTTTAGTACTTATGAATGTTAATGAGTTTATGGAAGACTCCGGTGGTTTTACGCAAAAGCTGCAGGGAATATTTTCCGGAATGCAGACGTGGATCGATGGAACATTGAGTTCTTTAAGTAAGGGGACTCAAATTAATTTCGGAAATATGGATATTGGTGAGTCATTAAAGGGTGTCTTTGGAACGGAAATGGTTGGCACCTCATTGATGACTGCTTCAAATTTCATAGTAAATTTCCTTATGGTCATTCTTTACTGGCTCTTTATGATGGCAGGTAAACCGGAGTTTGAGAAAAAACTGAAATACGCCCTCGAAAAGAGAAAGATGGATTATGAACATTCTATGGAGCTGGTAAAAGATAGGATACAGAGCTATCTCTCTACGAAAACAATGATCAATTTTGGAAATGCTTTTTTAAGTACGATTCTTTTCATCTCTTTTGATATTGAGTTTGCAATTCTACTTGGTTTTCTTATTCTGGTGTTAAACTATATTCCAAGTGGTGGAGCAGTCCTCGGAACCATACTGCCGGTTATATTTGCGCTGGTACAATATGGATTTAGCGCTACATTTGTCATTTTTATAATTCTTCTGCTAATCATACAGCTTTCTGACGGATATTTCTTCGAGCCGAAGTTCGTAGGTGCCCGTCTATATCTCAGTCCGGTTTTCGTCATAATTTCCATTCTTTTTTGGAGTTATGTGTGGGGTATTACAGGCGCGTTTCTTGCCGTTCCCATCTCGGGAATTATAAAAATAGTAGTTTCAAATGTCGAACCTTTGAAGCCTATTGCTGTTATCATTGGTAATGAAGATGCGAAAGAAAGTAAAAAAAGATTTTGATCGATCATCTCGATTGTCCTCTATGCGCTTCTGACTCAGTAAATTCTTTCTCGGAAGCTAACGGAAAGCTTTACCACATCTGTGGTAATTGCCGCCTTATTTTTCTTGACCCGCAATTTTTTATTTCAATCGAGGAGGAAAATCAGCGCTATCAATCCCACAATAATGACCCAAATGACGAACGGTATCTTACTCACCTCAGGAAACTCACCGATCCCTTAAAAGAATATCTGAAACCCGGAATGGTAGGTTTAGATTACGGATGTGGTGAAGGAAAGCCCATATCACATATTCTGGAGCAAAGTGGTATTACCGTTAAAAACTACGATTTATTCTTTTTTGAGGATAAAGACCTATTGAAGGATAAATATGATTTCATTACCTGTACCGAAACAGCAGAGCATTTTCACCAGCCCGCAAAGGAATTCAACCTGTTTTCGGAAATGCTCAAAACCGGCGGCATCCTTGGAATAATGACCAATTTTTATTCGGATGATACTGATTTTGAAAGGTGGTGGTATCCACGCGACCCTACCCACGTCTGCTTCTATTCAAAAGAAACCTTTGATTGGATCTACAGCAAGTATCAGTATGAAGAATTATTATTTGGTAAGGATATAATAATTTTAAGAAAATAGTTTCTAATTTTCACTAATCGGATTTTCCAACCGGATGGTTAATGATTTCTACTAACTAAATTGCATTTAACCCCAATTAAAAATATATTTAGCTAAAGTTTCACAGTCACAAAATCTTTTCTTTAATGAAGCTTCTCAATGGCGTACCTGCTTTCGTTTTCATCGTAAGCATTGTTTTATCATTTTACATTGGTGAAACTGTTCCACCGCAATGGGTTGTCGAAAAAATTACTCTCGATATCCAGAAGGACGCTGAAGGCAAAGAATACTTCATTTACAAAGAAAAACCAAAGTATTTAAAATCCATAAAACCTATAGAAGAATCTCCTCTAATGCCTGACTCAGTCACGGCTGCAATGTCATCAGGTAGAAAGCTGTCAGTAGAGGAGGATTTTGTGTATGGTGTTCCTCCAGGGGCAGACCCGAATGATCTCTCTCAGCGCGTTTATTACCAGCTTATTGCAGAAAAACATTGGGGGTTCTGGTCGCTGCTTCCTGCTCTTGTCGCCATCATCCTTTGCTGGCAGACCCGTGAGCCTATTAGCGCGTTATTCGCCGGTATTGTATCCGGAGCATTGATTCTTCGTAAATATGACCTTACCGAACAGGTGCTGCTTCCAAATCTAAGCACCGAAAGCGCTGCCGGAATTCTTATTCTGTATCTCTGGCTATTGGGGGGATTGCTTGGTATCTGGTCTCGCACAGGAGCTTCGCGGGCTTTTGCCGATGTAATGACAAAGCACTTCGTCAAAGGTCCCCGTTCAGCGATGGTGGTATCCTGGCTGCTTGGTGTGGTCTTTTTCCAGGGAGGAACCGTCAGCACGGTTTTGGTTGGAACGACGGTTAAGCCGATAGCGGATAAAAAACGCGTTAGTCACGAAGAGCTTTCATATATAGTGGATTCTACCGCTTCACCCGTGGCATCACTTCTTGCATTTAACGCGTGGCCAGGCTATGTACAAGCATTTATCTTTGTTGCAGGTGTGTCATTCCTCGCTACGGAGTCTGACCGTATAGCTTTCTTTTTTAAAGCCATTCCATTTTGCTTTTATGCGATTTTCGCAGTGGCTGGAACATTTCTGATGAGCATTGAAAAACCGGTCTTCCTGGGTAAGCAAATGAAGGAAGCAATCAAACGGGCCCGTACCACGGGTGAGCTCGATGCTCCGGATGCACGACCTCTCTCCGCTAAAGAGCTCCATATGGAAAAAGTACCCCCCGGATATAAACCGAATATCTGGGAGTTTTTTATTCCGCTTGGATTGATTATAGTTATTGCCATTGGAACATTTATTTCTGTGGGATCTCCCCAGATAAGACTGGCATTCGGCGTGGCACTACTTGTGGCTATATTCGTGGCATTACTGCGCGGGATGAGACTCACCGATGCAATGACAGGAGTTATAGACGGTATGAAGGGTGTTGTCGGTGGCTCTGTTATACTACTTCTCGCTATTGTGATCGGAGCTGTCAGCAGTGAAACCGGCGGCGGTACATATATGGTGGAACTTCTCGGTTCATCTCTTCCTTTCTGGGTGCTTCCTGTTTTACTTCAGATTATTACGATGACCGTTGCATTCAGCACGGGAACGAGCTGGGGCACATACGCAGTTGCTTTCCCATTGGCTATGCCCCTCGCATGGGCTGTCGCGAATGCCCAGGGAGTTGCTAATCCGGAGCTGTTTATGCTGATCTGTTTTGCGGCGGTAATGGATGGCAGCGTGTATGGCGACCAGTGCTCACCGATATCAGATACGACTGTGCTGAGCTCTATGTGCACCGGATGTGACCTGATGGATCACGTAAAGACTCAGATACCCCAGGCTACATTTGTGGCAATTCTTGCAGCAGTTTTATGGACAGCAATAACGGTTATATTTGTGTAGTCGAAAGTTTAAAGTCAAAAGTCAATAGTCAATAGTTTAAAGTAAATTACCTTTTCTGCGGGTTAGTTAAATTTCTTTCATCATTTCCCAAAATTTTTTCCTTGACATTAGCCGTAAATATTACTATATTGTTATTTTGATATACGTAGTATATTCGCTCGTTCATTTACATACAATTTTATAACATCACCTCCATCCGCTATACAACTCATCAATGGGGTAGGTAGGTAAACATTTTTTAAAAGGAAAATTTATTCTAAAATTCGTGGCAGATATCTTTTTACAACACTGGAGTAAAAAAAATCGTTAAAACTAAAATCTTAACAAACTCTTGTTTTATCATATCAATTTTATCGACCAAACCAAAATTTTTCTAAACAACTATAAAAACAATCCAATCAATTTTTAAACTCAAACTACCAACAATGAAAATTCAACAACTTAAATTCCAATAATTCAAAGCTCAAACAATTAAATTTATTTCCCTGTAAAAACAAGGATGATAAATTTATATATAAGGTGAAGATATCATACTCGCCAGAGACGGGAGTGGAGACTCTTATAAATGATCACGCGCTTTTTCCTTACGCCGGCTGTCCTACGCTTTTCAGGTATGACAGATGCGAGGCGATCGCAAGACGCATTTTTGGATATTCGATGTAGTTTATCCCGAAGTCCTCACACGCTTTGCGGATGATCTTGCTGATCTCGGGATAGTGTATGTGTGATATCTTAGGGAATAAATGATGTTCTATCTGGTAATTCAATCCTCCGGTAAACCAGGATAGCACTTTATTTTGTGTGGCAAAATTAGCCGTTGTCTTTAATTGATGTATTGCCCACTCGTCTTCCATTCTATTGGATGGCTGCTCAGGGAGCGGGAAGTGAGTATCATCGACCGTATGCGCAAGCTGAAAAATAATGCTGAGAACAAACCCGGCGAACATTGTCATTGTAAGAAATCCTATCAGCCAGGGTAAAAAACCCACCGTAATTATTGGAATAACAGCAAACATAACGAGGTGCAGAGCTTTAAAACCCCAAAAGGAAATGTGGTTCCGGGTCTTCATTTTTTTAATGGGGATGTCGCCTACCTTTCCACGGAAGTATTTATGATAGTCTGCGACAAAAACCCAATTCAGATAAAGCCAGGAGTAAATAAACCAGAAATAAAGATGCTGGTATTTATAAGGCCAGTAATGTTTTTGTGTGTGGCACAGACGCAGGAAGGGTCTCGCGTCTATGTCATCATCTACTCCGTCAATATTTGTAAAAGCGTGATGTATGATATTATGTTTAGTTTTCCATATGAATACACTTGCGCCGAGGAAATTAATGGACATTCCTGCCATTTCATTAAGCCATTTATGGCGGCTGAAGCTGCCGTGCGCGCCATCGTGCATTACATTAAATCCTATTGAAGCTGTAAGTAATCCAAGAGTCAGGCACTCTATAATGGCAATAACCGCTGGTGGTGTAAAAAAAACAAGGTGCACATATACACCTATGAATGCTAATACAAGAACAATTGCTTTTGTATATAGCTTATGATTTCCGGTGGGAGCTTTTCCCATCGAGGTAAAATATTCGTTTGTTCTTCGTTTGAGTTCGCTATGAAAAGAAACATTTGCAGAAGCAAATTTAGGTACGTGCATAAAAAAGGTTGAGTTGAAAATGTTGTTTTAACAGTATAAGGAGGATTTTCTTTTGCCTGAATTCCATAAATAAAGACCTAATACAGACGAAAACAGGCGATTATAAAAGTTGACCGGAACCTTATATTGTCTACAACACAATTTAATGAATAAAGTCGCAAATAAAGAGGGAAAAAGGTTAACCATATTTATCGGTTGCCGGTATTATCATCCGAATAATTTCCCAAACAAGCCGGTCTTTCTTTTAGCGGCTTCACCTGAAACAGCCGGATCGGAATCGGTTTTTAGGGTTTTAATTATTTTATCATCCGTGGATTCATTCTTTGCAAGGGCAAGGCGTACGGATGGTGAGGAGTCTTTTGCAAGTAGCATCTGAACATTTTCAGGTATGGATTTAGAGTCTCCCGCTATAAGCTCCTTCAATTCAATATTCTGAGAATCAAGTCCCACGGAAAACTGGTTATAGAAGTGATCCCGTATCTTCTTTATGTTCATATTTACCCCGATCTTATCCTCGAAATCGTTATTCAGTATTTGTACCAGCCAGACCTTTAGAGCATCAGTCAAAACAATATTCTGGAACATCGAGTCGATGAAATTGTAAAAATGTTTCTCATAGACCCTGACAACTGTGACTTTTTGGAAGTAATTCACAGATTCAATTATGTCGTCTTCGGAAATATCGGTGATAACAAAGAATGGCTGTACGTCTTCGTCAGGGTGAAGTTTCATCCATATTGAATCGGGAATATAGTTATCATTTCCGCAATAGGAACAGTTTATATTTCTTTCGGAGTTTTCATCCAGGTTCAGTCCGCCGCCGCAGGTCATGCAGCTAAAGACCATCATATTAGATTTATCGGTATCCTTTTCATTTTTATCATATCCCTGTGGATCATTTACTACCGCGACTATCTTAGGGTGGAACTCCCGCATATATGAAGAAGCAGGTTTGATCGGCATGGTGTGACTGCAGTGGGGACATACAACGGGCTGTTTATCATTCAAAGCAGTTAGGACCGCTTCATCCGCAATAGGCTTAAAGCATTCCTCACAATACACAGTCCCGGATTCATACGTCAGTTTATATGAGCCTGTTTTTCCGACACCTAATCCGCCCATTTGTTCTATGGAGCCGTTAAGGAAACCGTTCATATACCTTTCGCGATCTGCAGCTCCAAATAAGTTCGTGTCGAATAGCTCGGAAAGATTAATGTACTTGCCGCATTTGTAACAGTTTTCACCCTCTATAATGCTGCTAACCGGATGAAGAGTGTTACAGCCCGGGCAATTTGCCTGTATTCTAAATACGGATGTTTTCCACATACTCTTTAGTAAATTCAGTGAATTTACACATAGGTTTTCTCAAAATCGAGGTTATTAATCGATTTCCTTTCGTTATTTAAATTTGTTGTTCGTTTTGATAATTTCAGAGTAAATCAAATTTAAAGATTATGAATGATCTAAACGACCCCCGAAGAGACCGCGCGAAAAGGCACGTGGCAGCTCTCAGGAGTTTTTATTCCAATTTGTTCGCATATCTTTTGATAAACGGAGTTTTAATAGTCTGGAATCTGCTGACATCACCGGGCAATTTATGGTTTTACTGGGTCACTATCGGATGGGGAATAGGGCTGGCATTTCACGCATTCTCTGTATTCGGTAAGTCCGGAGTGCTGGGACCTGACTGGGAAGAAAGGAAGATAAAAGAGTATATGGAAAAGGATCAGGGATAATTCTCCCGATGCAGGACAATACGAATATGACTGAGATAATAACTGCAAAAGAGGATAAGGATAAGATTGTTTATTCGCTGATAGTTTCCTGCTTTTTTATTATAATACTGTGGCTTGTTAAGCTTACAGAGGAATTATTCAGCATAAGTTTTTCAAGCTTTGGAGTGTATCCCGGTGACCTTTGGGGATTAAAAGGTGTCATATTTTCTCCTTTTATTCACGGTGATTTTTCACATTTGATATCAAATACTCCCTCTTTATTTGTGGGAATGTTTGCAATGCTGTATTTTTACAGAAGCTCTGCATATAAAGTACTGCTGATCGTGTGGGTATTAACAGGTCTAATGGTATGGTTTGTGGGACGCCCGTCATATCACATTGGAGCGAGCGGAATTGTTTATGGTTTGATCAGCTTTATTTTTTTCAGCGGAGTCATAAGAAAGGATAAGCGGGCTGTGGGGCTGTCACTGCTGATGGTGTTTTTGTATGGTGGCCTCGTGTGGGGAGTGCTTCCCCTTAAAGAGGATGTTTCCTTCGAGTCGCACTTATTCGGCGCTTTAGTGGGGCTGGGGTGCGCGGTCATATTCAGGAAAAGTGATCCACCCAGAAAATACGAATGGGAGGAAGAAGAACAGGAAGACGAGGATACCGGTGATGATGAAGATGACGGTATAGATCCTGATGAAGTAAAAATAGATGATGATGCCGAACCAAAATATTTTTAAAATTTAGCGGGTAAAAGTGACACAAAAGAAAACCGGATGGCTAGAGCTCTGGAAAACAACTTTAAAGCAGAAAAGCTTTAGGTGGGAACTAATAATATCCGTAATCGTCATTTATCTGACATTACATTTTTTTTCAATATTCCTGCTGTTTGCTGAGGACAGACCCGGGGTGGTGATGTTTGATCCCATTCTGGATCTGTATTCTGCCATAGACCTTAGCCTGCCCATATTCTTTCTTACGTATGTAGTTCTCCTCGCTGCGCTGATAGCTTTGAGTTATTATCCGAGATGTTTTGTCATAGCTTTGCAGAGCTACACTTTGATGGTAATTTTCAGAATGATCTCGATATATCTTACCCCGATAGAAGCCCCGGAAGGAATAATCGTCCTTAATGATCCGTTCTTTGTAATGGGGACGGGGAGAGTGATATTAAAGGACCTGTTTTTTTCCGGTCATACGGCAACACTGTTCCTGTTATTTCTTACCGCGCAAAATAAGAAGATAAAATATTTACTTCTTGCAGGTACTTTCCTGGTGGCTATTACGATACTACTGCAGAAAGTTCACTATTCCATTGATGTATTCATAGCACCGTTCATGGCATATTGCTCTTTTAAGATAACAATGTATTTTCATAAGTCTCAGTATAAGTGCAAGTAGTCCTGTGTATTAAATTAACAATAGAAATTATAAAGTAAGTGTGCTAAGTTAAGAAATAAGCTTAAATTTAACTTTTAAGGAGGTACCATAATGTCAGCACCGTTTAATTTTATGAAGTGGATAGAAGATAACCGTCACCTTCTGAAGCCACCTGTGGGAAATAAATGCATGGTAGATGAGGACTTTATTGTGATGGTAGTAGGCGGACCCAATACAAGAAAGGATTACCATTATGAGGAAGGTCCCGAGTTTTTTTACCAGATTGAAGGTGACATAACAGTAAAGATAATCGAAGACGGCAAACCCAAAGATATTAATTTGAAAGCCGGAGATATGTATTACCTACCTCCGAGGATACCGCATTCGCCTCAGAGATCTGAAGGATCCATAGGAATTGTAATTGAAAGAAAAAGGACAGACGGAGAAATGGATGGCTTGATGTGGTTTTGCGAAAATTGCGGAAATAAGCTTTACGAGGAATATTTTCAACTCGACAATATTGTGGAGCAGCTGCCGCCGATAATGAATAAGTTCTATGCCGACGAAGAAAAGCGTACCTGCAAAAACTGTGGTACCGTGATGGAATCACCCGTAAAGAAGTAAATACATTAATCCCGGTTAATTGAAAATAGACGTACATACTCATATCATTCCTGAAAACCTTCCCGACCTTGAAGCAAAGTACGGTGAGAAGGGCTTTATAAAGCTCGATCATTACAAACCGTGCTGCGCCAAAATGATAAGGGACGGAAAAGTTTTCCGTGAGATACAGGAGAACTGCTGGAACCCCGATGCGCGAATTAAAGAATCCGATGAGCTCGGTGTGACTATACAGGTTCTTTCGACTATTCCAATTATGTTCAGCTACTGGGCAAAACCCGAAAGTGCCTACGACCTTTCAAGATACCTCAATGATCACATAGCATCAGTGGTGGATAAATATCCGACAAGGTTTATGGGACTCGGTACGCTGCCCTTACAGGCGCCGGACCTGGCCATAAAGGAAATGGAACGGTGCGTAAATGAACTCGGGCTGCAAGGCATTGAGATAGGCACTCACGTCAACGACTGGAACCTCGATGACTCGAACCTTTTCCCGGTATTCGAAGCAGCTCAGGAGCTGGATGCTTCAATATTCGTTCATCCCTGGGATATGATGGGGAAGGATAGAATGCCAAAATACTGGCTTCCCTGGCTTGTAGGAATGCCTGCTGAGACCTCACTCGCGATATGCTCTATGATATTCGGGGGAGTATTCGAGCGTCTGCCCAAGCTGAAAGTGTGTTTTGCTCACGGAGGCGGTTCATTCCCCAGTACAATAGGTCGCATAGAGCACGGCTTCAAAGTCCGTCCTGACCTCTGCGCTATCGACAATAACATTAATCCAAAAAAATATCTTGGCAGATTCTGGCTTGATTCGCTTGTTCACGATGAGATGGCTATGAAGTTCGTCATAGACCTCATTGGAGAAGATAAAATAGTAATGGGATCCGATT
>JAEYVS010000213.1 GCA_023429265.1 Bacteroidota bacterium
AGGAAAAGACAATTTATAGGGATTTTTTAATATTTGCAATTCCATTTCTTATGCAATTTCTTTTTAAGATCTTTGTTTAAAAGAACTTATTGCCCTATTTAAAGCTCATATCCGTCATTTTCCTCACCTTTGCCATTCTTGGCATTGCCGGGTTTTTCCTTGGAAATGTGAATAACAGTCAGCCGCAGGAAACCTTTACACAGGATACGGCTAAGCTGGAGGAACCCCCAAAACCTAAGATCTTCTCAGTCATCGGCGTTGGTGACATTATGATGGGTACTAATTACCCTGATGCATCATCGCTCCCCCCGAACGATGGCAAAAATATGCTCGACAGTGTAGCAGAAATCCTGTCTTCAGCCGACGTTACCTTTGGAAATCTTGAAGGGACACTGCTTAATTCAGGCGGCACACCTAAGGACTGCGGGGACAGCGAACATTGTCACTCATTCCGTATGCCCGAACATTATGCCGGGCACCTGAAAAATGCCGGTTTTGATATGCTTAGCGTCGCAAATAACCATAGCGGCGATATGGGACCAAAAGGAAGAAAATCTACCGTAAATACACTCGATGAGTATGGAATAAAATATGCCGGGTATACTACTCATCCATATACCGTCTTTGAAAAAGACGGCGTAAGGTTTGGACTTGCAGCGTTTGCTCCAAATAATGGTACAGTTCCATTAAACGACCACGATAATGCAGTGAAAATAATTAAAGAGCTTAAATCGAAGTGCGACATACTCATTGTTTCATTCCACGGGGGAGCAGAAGGTTCCGGCGCGTCTCACGTTCCAAAACGGAGAGAGATTTTCCTTGGAGAGGATAGGGGAAATGTATACGAGTTTTCACGCCTTGTCGTAGATGCCGGGGCTGATATTGTATTCGGACACGGTCCGCACGTTCCGCGTGGGATGGAGATTTACAAAGACCGTTTGATTGCTTACTCTCTCGGGAATTTCTGCACTTACAAAAAATTTGGCTTATCCGGCATTCTTGGTATTGCCCCGATCCTGAAGGTATATGTTAATGATAAAGGGGAGTATCAGAAAAGCGAAATAATTTCCATCAAACAGGTTAAAGGCGGTATCCCCGTTATTGACAGTTCTAATGCTGCTGAAAAGTTAGTGCGAAAACTCTCACGCGAGGATTTTGGTGCCGGTGACTTTTAATGAAGGTAAGGTTTTGGGTAAGGTTTTTGAGTATTTTAGTAGTAAATAAAGGTTAAGTCCTCTATTCTCTACTAAAAAAGATAAGCGTCCCTGAGACGACAACTCAGGGACGCTTTGCATTTAATATCTTTTTGATCTTCTCCTGTATGCCATTATCGGGCTCTTCACCGAATTCTTTTTTGAAATTCTTTTTCATGTCTTTAAACACTTCTTCAGCTCCTTTAATGTTTCCTGTTTTTACCAGTGCTTTTATCAGGTTCTCATATCCTGTTTCATTTGTATTATCAGCTTCGATGATCTTTCGGGAATATGTAATTATTTCATCGGTTTTGTTCTGTTCCGTTAGAAGTTCTATTAATGTTTCCCCTGCGGTAAAAAATAAATTATTTATCATCTGCCGTCTTTCATCCACCCAGTCATCATAGTATCCCTCCATAAAGCTGCCTTTATAAAGGTCCAGGGCTTTTTGGTATAGCTCTATCCTTTCTGCCGTCTTTGTCCTGTCATTCCCCGCCTGTCGGCATAATTCTTCGAACTCACCCGCATCGGTATGGTAAATGTAATCGTCATTCAGCATAAGTGACTTATCTTTATAGATAATTAAAGAAGCACCTCCCTCCAGGCTCAGGATTTTCCTGATGCGTGACACGGATTGATAAAAAATATTCTCAACACTGTCGATGGGGGTCTCCGGATAAAATATATCCACTATTTGATCTTTTGTCAGTTCCATTCCCGGAGAAAGCATCAGGTAAGCAAGTATCAGCTTCCTTTTTTTCTTCTGCCATAGCTTGTCGTCGATCTTTTCAGACCGTTTGAAAAATGTCAGGCCTCCAAGACATACCATTTTAAGGTCAGTAAATGCATCTGCTTGCTGACGGCTTGATTGTTTTATTGCGGAGGAATTGCTGTGACCGTTTGTGGATATGCTTTCAGGTACGCTCTCTTTCAGATCCCTGATAAGTTTCTTTTCGATGTTATTGGTGTAGCAAAAATCGAACATTGCGGGAGAAAATAATAGCTCCCGTTTTAAAAAAGAAAGGTATTCCTTTTCAAACGATATCTTGACCGATTCCCTGATATATTGCGTTGCGGGAGCATCCTGCCCCGCCTTTAGATAGAAATCCGCCAGGTGAAACGTTGCCTGGACTTCATTGTAAACAAATCCATTCTCATTGTAAAAATTCTTTACATTTAGAAGTATCTTCTCGATGTCCTTCCTGAATCCCGTCTCCTTCATCAGCATTGCTTTCATCTGGGCATACTCAGCCCGCTCCAGCTCACTGTCCTCGTTTATGAATTCGAACGCCAGGTCATAGTATTCCTCCGCTTTTGTGAATCTCTTGGAGTAATAATATGAATCGGCTATGAGTCTGTAGGAAAGGTATGTGTAATACTTATGGTTGAGTTTCTTAGCCAGGTTGTTCATCTGCAAAAGCACCTCGATGCAGGATGAATAGTCTCCCATTTCGAAATAATATGCCTGCTCAGCCAGTGAATGCGCGATCTGGAATATAGGGATGGGGGAGTTGTCTGCAACTTCCTGTGTCTGTGCGAGATACCTTTTCGCCTTTTCAAAATTTCCCGATTGAGAATTTAACAGAACAAGGTTGCACAGCGTCTCAAATTTATCAATAAGGCTAAAATCGTTTAACAATATCTTTTCATAATACGAGATCGACTTTACGAACTCTCCCTTTATGAGATGGATGTGTCCCAGCAGGTTGTAAATGTTGTTTGTTATCTCTATCTCTTTTTCATCGATAGCGAGTGCTTTATCCAGAAGCTTTAATGATTTGTCATACTCAGCTGACATATAATGACCGTAAGCCATCAGGTATAAGAGCTTTATTTCACCTGTCTTTCCGGTATGAGTTTTCAGAAGCTTTTTGATGTCGTTCATTGCCTTCTTTATCTCACCCATGCTTATGTATATCCTTGCTAGGGATATCTTTGTCTTTACCAGGAGTTCATCATCATTTTGTGCTGATACGATCTTTATTGCGCGTTCCATGTGTGGTACGGAGCCTTCGATGTTCCCGTGATAAAATTTCGTCATCAATCCTTTATAATACAATAGTTCAGGGTTTTCATCATATACACTATCCGGTATTAATTCCAGCCATCCCCACAGAGTAACAAAATTCCCGCTTTCGAATATCTGCTCAAAATTCCCTGTAATTAGCTTCACTGCCTCTTTGAAATTCTCCGCGTGAATGGCATACCTGATCGCCTTATCGATCTCACCCCTGGCTTTATAATATTTGTGGATCTTGTTGTACAGGGTTAGAATTTCTTCCCCGGATTTTTCACTCTCCAGCTTGGATTGAAGGAATTTCTTAAATAGGATCTGGTAACTATAAGATGTTTCACCGTCCGGTGATTGGGATGAACTAATGAAAATGTTTTTGTTAAGCATATCTGCGAGTATCTCACGGCTCTTTTTTATACCGAGAAATTCATCGCATACGCTCGGAGTGAAATCTTCCAGCAGCGTTGTATTTAATAAAAAATCCTTCGTTTCGTTGCTTTGATTTCTGAAAATATCCTCCGCAAAGTAAAAATAGATCTCCTCAGGCAGAATATTACCGTCTGACTTATATCTGGAAAAATTTTCGCCATACGCCTGCAGCAGCAGGTGGATTCCCGTTACCCAGCCTCCCATGCTTTTTCCAAGCGCGGAGACTTCCTCATCCGAAAAATCTACTCCAAAATAAATTTTCAATAACTTTTTAACTTCATCATTATTCAATGTAAGATCTTCGGTCTGGATTTTCAGCACCTTCCTTTTCGCGGTCAGTGTTGCAATCCCTATGTCAGGCAGCTCCCTGGTGGTGATGATTAAATGGAGATTCTGGGGCAGATCGGAAAGAAGCTTGCTCAGTCCTGCTTCCAGCCATATTGTGTCATCGATCTGCTCTAGCTCGTCCAGTACGATCACCACTTCCTCATCGAAATACTTCGCGAATTCATTCACAAAAGTACTCACGATCAGCGTGGCTACCTGGTTTAGATGCTTGGGGATCTGGTATCTTTCCCGTGATGACTCTATGATTTTTAAAGTATTTTCTCCGAATCCCGGTCGTAATCTCTCCAGGGAATGAGTCAAATACGAGAATAATGTATAGATGTTGTTTACGTCGTTTTGAATGTGAAACCAAGAATGAAGGATGTTGCTATTACTTATAAAATCAGTAACTAAAGTGGTTTTCCCATATCCTGCGGGGCTGCATACTGTTATCAGGGGTTTATCGAGGTTTTTTTGGATAAGTTCACAGAGCTCAACCCTTTTTACAATGTTTTCAGGAGGTTTAGGAGGTATTATCCTTGGATATAAGATGAAATCTTCCAAATAATCAAATAATTTATGGGAAAAACAATATTATTAAATTTTTAGAACAATGAAATACATTTAAGGTTTGGGTAATGTTTTTGGTAAGGTTGATTTATAAATTTGAATCATATACGGGAATTGGGAATTAAAAAACTTAGAATTATGAGAAAAGTTAATAAAAGTTATTTTGTTGCTGCATTTGCTATTATAGCTGCGATTGGGCTGTTTTTAGCAGATTCGGAACTTGGTACGGCATCGGGTATTCTTATCTCAGCGGCTATGTATGTTGGATGTGTCAGACATGCTGTTGGTTTTAACGGGATGGAAAGCATAAAAACAGGTGGATTACTTAATGTGAATTACAATAGGCACGGTTACAAATGCTACATTGATATCGAATTTGAGATTGAAGTTAAATCCAGAGTAGTGTTGTCGGTTTACGATATGTACGGTGGCGTTGTAAAGAACCTAATCGATGAGAATATGACAGCCGGAAGGCATACGCTCTCCTGGAAAAGCACATATCATCCGGAGTCTGCAGGACCTTTTTATTACAAACTTAGGGCGGGAAACCTCACTGAAGTCAAAAAAGTTGTATATTCTTAAATATTATTGAGTTAATTTTACAAAAGGGGTAAATTTGATCAGGGTATTACAAATATTTTTAATAATTTCAGGGTTATGGGCTACTTCGGCCTATTCCCAGATCAGCCTGGAATGGGTAGCCAGGTACAATGGATCGGGGGATTCCATTGACGTAGCCAATGACATCGCTGTCGATGACTGCGGTAATGTATATGTCACAGGCTACAGCACTTCATTATTAGGTCTTGCCACCGATTACACCACCATTAAGTACGATTCCAATGGAAACCAGCTCTGGGTTGCCACCTATAATGGTCCGGCTTCTCTTTTTGACGAAGCTAATGCCATTGCCGTGGATGATTCCGGAAATGTGTATGTTACTGGGTTCAGCTACGGACTATTAACCCTTTCATTGAGTGATTACGCGACTATAAAATACGACCCCGATGGAAATGAAGTCTGGGTCAAACGTTACAATGGTTCCCTGCTTGGCGAGGATGTCGCTACCGATATTATAATCGATAGCCAGGGAGATATTATTATTACCGGTTATAGCTCTGCTTTACTGGGCAGCAGGAATTTTGTTACTATAAAATATTCCTCCTCCGGTGCAGAGCTGTGGACCGCCTCTTACAATGGTCCCGCAAATTCCGAAGATATGGCGTACGCACTCGCCGAAGACGGTAATGGATATGTTTACGTTGTGGGACACAGCAATAGTAATTTCCTTCTGGGGAATCCGGACTACGCTTTGGTTAAATACAGCATCTCCGACGGTTCCGAGCAATGGGTACGGCGGTACAATGGTCCCGGTAATAGCACCGACAAGGCTTATGCGATTGTCGTCGATAATTCTGATAATGTCATCATAACAGGCGAAAGCCGCTCCTCATCAAGCATTGATTATGCTACGGTAAAATACAACCCTGCAGGCACGCAGCAATGGGTGCGGCGGTATAATGGACCTGGTAATAACACCGATAAGGCATACGCTATAATTGTCGATAATTCCGATAACGTGATTGTCACGGGCGAAAGCCGCAATTCACAGAACGAAGATTACGCCACAATAAAATATAATCCGGCAGGCACGGAGCAATGGGTACGCCGCTATAATGGTCCCGGTAATGGAACCGACAAAGCCTACGCCATAGTAGTCGATAATTCAGATAATGTACTTGTTACCGGAGCAAGTGACTCTACATCGACGGCCGAGGACTACACGACAGTAGGTTACGATCCCGCAGGAAATCAGATATTTGAAACCCGCTACAACGGTCCCGGTAATAGCACGGATAAAGCCTATGCAATCGTAGTAGATGATTCGGATAACTTCTACATCACTGGCGGAAGCCGCAGCGGTTTATTACTGGCATCGGAAGACTATGCCACGGTTAAATATTCATCGAAGTCCACTGTCACTAATATTCAGAATAACGAACCGTTTAATTACTCGCTCAGCCAGAATTTCCCGAATCCGTTCAATCCAGTTACAAACATAAAATTCAGCATCAGCAAAAACTCTAACGCTAAGATTGTAGTATACAATTTCCTTGGAATGGCTGTCGATGAATATTCATACACCGGTATAGCTCCCGGCTTATATGACCTTAAATGGGATGCCTCCGGAAAAGCATCAGGTTTATACTTTTATAAGATCATAGTAAATGATGCCTCCACAGGTGAAAAAGTCTTTGAAGAAGTAAGAAAAATGGTTTTAATTAAGTAATACCCCAATATACCCTAAAAACTGTAAATAATTCATTTACAGTGGTTTACCCCAAAAAGAGCCTCCTCACCCTAAGAGGCTCTTTTCATTTTTCACTAAAATGTGGTAAGGTTTCACTCAAATCAGGTAATATTTTTGGTAAGGTATATCTTTAATTTAGTAGTAAGTTCATTAACAAAACATACGGAGAAAGTAAAATGGGAAACACAAACAAAAACATTATGGAAATGACATTCATCATTTTTCCATAAGCGGGGATTAAGAAATTAAGGTTTGGTTATTAAAAAATTTGAAGGTTACAAAAATTAGCAAACATAGCAAAAACAGCAATCATACAGATATTTAGTTCATAAGCCCAACTTTATGTTCCTAAATGATCCTTTAAGGTAAGCAAAAGGCAGCCCCCCAAGAGCTGCCTTTTGTGATTTATAGCCCGAATTCCTGCAAGCGATGTCACGT
>JAEYVS010000220.1 GCA_023429265.1 Bacteroidota bacterium
GGTTTTACAACGGAAGACATAGAATTTCTGGAATCGATAATAAATCTATCAGTAATATCCATAGAAAATTCGATCTTATTCGAGGAGTACCTTGAAAAGCAGCAGATAGAAAATGAGCTAAAGATCGCTAGAGAAATACAAATGGCTCTCCTACCGGACGAACTGCCTTTTATCGAGGGGTACAGCATTGCCGGGGATAATATACCTGCTTTGCACGTAGGTGGAGATTATTATGATGTGATCAAGCTGACAGACACCAAGTATGCATTTGTGATCGCGGACGTGTCGGGCAAAGGAACACCGGCTTCACTTCTTATGTCAAACATTCAATCCTCGGTGCATTCATATCTTAAGCTTTACAACGATGATTCTTTCGATATTGCTTTTGTGACTAAGAACATAAACGAGCTGATATACGATAATACCTCCTCCGAAAAATTCATAACCTTCTTCTGGGGAATTCTGGATACGGAGACCAGCTCATTCAAATACATTAATGCAGGTCATAATCATCCGTACTTATTCAGAGGCGATGAAGTCATAAGCCTCGATAAAGGCGGTCTGATGATAGGCATAATGAAGGACCTGATGGACTACGAAGTAGGAGAAGTAACGCTGGAGATGAAGGACGTTCTGGTGCTATATACAGACGGTGTAAATGAAGCTCAGAATATCAATAAAGAGGATTTCGGTGATGAAAGAATTCTATCGACAGTTCGGGAAAACATAAATGAAAACGCGGGGGTTATTTCGATGAAGTTAAAAGAAGCCGTTGATAAATTCGTTGGTCCCGCCAAGCAATTCGATGATATAACCCTGATAGTAATAAAACGGCAATAAAAAAGGCTTCACACGGAAGCCTTATTCTATAAAAACGTTCTTATGTAATATTAATACTTTGAGCCTTCGCTGACGAAAGGTATGAAAGCAAGATGTCTTGCTCTTTTCACAGCCATTGTCAATTGTCTCTGCATCTTAGCAGTCGCGCCGGTGATCCTTGCAGGTAAAAGCTTTCCCTGGTCATTCAAGAACCTATTCAAAAGCCTTACATCTCTGAAATCAATATAATCTTCAACACCTCTTTCTTTGAAAGGGTCTCTCTTTTTTTGCTGGACATGCTTCTTTGCAGTCTGCTGGGTAAGCTTATAGTTATTACCCTTACCTTTGAGCTTATCTTTCTTCATCTTATTAAACAAATTGGGGTTTTTCCTTGTTAAATGACTTTTATTTCACAAACCATAAATATAAAAAATCTTAATAAAATATACAATTACATTATCTATGTCATATTCGGTTAAAGTATACCGTATTTACCACACCAACCAGGTTATTATGTTTTTTTATGAGCGAAAAGCCTGATTTTTTGCAAAAATCGATGAATTCATCAACAGTATAGAAATCTTTTATCGACTTAAAAAGATATTCATATGCTTCCGACCGTGAGATCATATTACCAACCATAGGAAGTAAAAACCCGCAATACATCCTATCCACTACTGAAGCAAAAAATCCCCGCTTATTAAAATTTTCGATTACGATGATATTTCCTCCCGGTTTGAGAACACGTTTTATTTCGCTCATAGCGGCATCGAGGTCACGGAAATTGCGGACACCGAAGCCTATTGTCACCAGGTCGAATTGAGCATTTTTAAAAGGCATTTTTGTTACATCACCTCGCATAATATTCACCCGTGGGTCGGATATTTTTTTACGCTGGATGTCGAGCATCTTATCTGAGAAATCCAGGGACATAATTGAATCCGGATTCAGCTTAAGCAGCTCAATGGTAAGGTCGCCGGTACCGGAGGCCGCGTCAAGTATGGTATTATGCGGGATATTCATTTCGAGGATGTTCTTCGCAATCTGCCTGCGCCACCTTTTGTCCATATTCAGAGTGAGAAGATGATTCAGGAAATCATACTTCCCGGCTATGCTGTCAAACATAGGTTCGATCTTATGGCGTGACTTATCGACTTTATAACTCATGCAAAACGGAGTGATTTAACCGGGTCGAGACGTGACGCGAGGAACGCGGGTATGAGTGTCGCGAAGAAACACAAAGCTAATGTGATTATCGATATAAGTATAATGTATTGTGTTTCGAGCAGTATGGGTACTTTATCTACATAATAGAAATCAGGCAGGCTGATCAGGTGGAGCTTCATCTCAAGGAGACACGCTCCCACACCGAGGACTATGCCTATGATCGTCCCTATGATACCTATCAGCACCCCGTCATATATGAATATCTTCATAATATCCGAACGGCTTGCTCCCAGTGATTTGAGGACACCAATGGAGTGGGTTTTCTCAAGTACAAGCATCAGTAATGTGCTAATAACATTGAATGTAGCAACAAGTACGATCAGGCTTAATATTATCGGGACGGGTTTCTGCTGGAGCTCAACAAAACTAAAGAGAGCTTTATATATTCTGAATAAAGATTTAGGGTAGTATGGATACCCGAGGAGATCTGCCAGCTGTGAAACCACCGTATCAGCGCGGTCAATATCATCGAGCTTCAGCTCAATACCGGAGACGTTGCTACCCAGGTCAAATAACTCCTGGGTCGATCCCATATCCGAATATATAATGATGTCATCATAGTCCCGAAGAGTGGTTTGGTACAATCCGCTGATGACGAACTGCTTTATCTTGGGTTGATTTAAGGGAGACGGTATGCCTCTAAGTCCGAATACAATTACTTTATCCCCTACTCCAACATCCAGGGTCTTCGCGAGCTTACTGCCGATGATCAGACGCGAGATATTTGAGTCGACGGGAGTGAGATTGAATTCACCCTCGACAACCTTATCACGTGTATTGGAAATATCTTCATTCGGATCTATACCCTTGAATATAATGCCTTCAATCTTGTCACTTGCTCTGATTACTGCTTCCTTCTGGACATAACGTGATATCCCGGTTACACCATCAATATTCTCTTTTATCTGCTTAACGCCATATTCGTGGTAAGCTATACCGTTATTAAGAAATGAACTTATCTGAACGTGTGAGACCAGCCCGGAGACTTTGTCTTTTATTTCTTTTTCAAAGCCGTTCATTATAGATACTGCAATAATAAGAGCGGCAACTCCAAGAGCCACGCCAATGATCGAGACATACGTTATGAATGAGACAAACTTGGAGTCTTTCTTTGAGAATAGGTAACGGCTTGCTATGAAATACTTAAAATTCATATGTCTATTACGGCATCAATAAATATTCTTTTATAAAACCGTGGATATCACCATCCATTACAGCCTGAGTATTGCTTGTTTCAAAATCCGTACGGTGGTCTTTCACCATATTATACGGATGAAACACATAGCTCCGTATCTGGCTTCCCCACTCTATCTTTTTCTTGGTCTTTTCAATATCATCCAGTTTCGACAGCTCTTTTTCTTTTTCGAGCTGATAGAGCTTGGATTTCAACATCTTCATTGCATTAGCCTTATTTTGTCCCTGTGAACGTTCATTCTGACACTGTACTACAATACCTGTCGGAGCATGTGTGATTCGAATTGCTGTCTCAACCTTATTTACATTCTGGCCGCCTGCTCCGCCCGCGCGGAAGGTATCGACCTTTATATCTTTGGGATTGATCTCAATTTCTATATTATCATCTATCACCGGGCTTACATAGACGGCAGCAAATGATGTATGGCGTTTTTTATTTGAATCAAACGGCGATATCCTTACCAGGCGGTGTACGCCATTCTCTGCTTTCAGGTATCCGTACGCAAAATCCCCTTCTACTTCGATTGTAGCGCTTTTAATTCCCGCGCCGTCTCCATCTAGTCTGTCAACAAGGTGCGCTTTAAATCCCTGGTCTTCGCAGTAACGGAGGTACATCCTCATAAGCATCTCTGCCCAGTCCTGTGACTCTGTGCCGCCTGCACCAGAATTAATGGTAATTATAGCATCCCGGTCATCGTCTTCATCGGATAGCATCTTCTTAAATTCGAGTTTTTCTATTTCCTTTTCGAGGCGGTCGACTTCCTTCGTAATTTCCGTTGACGCGGATTCATCCTTGTCGGCTTCGGAAAGCTCGATAAGCACTTCGGTGTCAGAAAGAAGAGCTTCGACTTTGTAGTATTCCCCTATGAATTTTTTCAGGAAAGAAACTTCGCGGACAATGTTTTGAGCGGAATTGTTGTCATCCCAGAAGCCTTCGGCTTCGGTCTTTTTTTCGAGGTCTAAAACTTTATCAGCTTTTTGGTCAACTTCAAAGTGACCTCCTCAGCTGTTCCAGCTTATCTTTAAATCCTGTTAATCTATATTTATCCTGATCAAACATTAATCTTACCTTTCTACTTCCATTTTTAATAATGCCGATGCCAGGGTTTTTCCCTGCGCATCGAGTTTTAGTGATACAGTTCCGCCGCCGCCGAGAGTATTGTGCAGAATGAAATTCAGCGCGTTTATATTTGGCATTTCAAAGCGCTCCACTTCCCCTTCACAGATACCGGTAAAAAATTCCTTAACCTTTTCGGCAGTTACTTCGCGTTTAATTACGTCATAATCTTCCTTGTTGTACGCAATCAGACCTATATTAGCGGCATCACCTTTATCGCCGCTGCGGCCGTGACAAAATTCTCTTAGTTGTACTTTCAATATTCTAAAGCTTTATTTTCAGTTCTTATCCTTACGGTAAGCATAAGAGCATTTAAAATTGTAAAAATTATTGCAGTATAAAACAGATTAAATACAAGTGGAAGCACCAGTATCTCCCCTATCACTACAATATAGTTTGGGTGCTTGAAAATCTTGTATGGTCCTTTCGCGACCAATTGCCTGCCGGGAATCCGGAATATGCGTGTATTCCAGTATTTTCCCAAACTGGAAATAACCCATACTCGAAAGAACTGCATCAATACGAATATTACTAAAAACGAATAATTTATAAAATTTAAATCGGAGTACCTTCCTCCAAGCCAATATTCGGTGATCATGCTAATAAAGAAGAACACGTGAAGCAGTACAATGAATTTATAATGCTCTTTCCCGTATTCAATAGCTCCTTGTGAGATAAGCCATTTAGCGTTCCGTTTTGCAATTATAAGTTCAGTGAAGCGCTGAAGAATGACAAATGATATGATTATCCAGAATAACATTCTAATTATTCATTTCGAGCAGGAGCATTTCACAGGAAAAGCCCGGTCCGAGCGACATCATTAATCCGTATCCGTCATTAAAACCGTCCTGAATGAATTTATCCAATACATACAGCGCTGTTACGCTGGACATATTTCCATAATTCTGTAAAACACTTAGTGTGTTTGACAGCTTTTCCCTGTCGATTTCCAGAGCATTGATATATGCCTCAATAACCTTCATTCCCCCGGGATGTATTATGAAGTTCTCTATGTCGTTTAATGTAAGATTATTCTCGATGAGAAAATTAGTTATGTCCCCTTTTACGGTATCATTTACGATGGTGGGAATATCGCGGGAGAAAAGCACCTTAAACCCATCGTCTGTAAAATCCCAGCCCATTACATCGAGACTGTCATAATATAATTTGCTTCTTGATGATCGGATCTTAAATGAATAGTCCCTCACTTTATCGGAATGATTGTCTCCCGATACGAGAATAGCAGATACACCATCCGAGAAAAGGCTTGTTGCAATAAAATTGCTTTTAGATAAATCATTACGAATGAACGTAAGAGAACACAGCTCCACAGCAACAAACATTACAACTGCATCAGGATGAGCCTTCGCAATAGAGGCAGCTTTCGCCAGTCCTGAAACTCCTCCTGCGCATCCCAGTCCCCAGATCGGAGTCCGGTTAATATTTGGATTCAGCTTCATTTCATTTACTATCAATGCATCGAGGCTTGGAGTAGAAAGTCCTGTTGTAGAGACGAACACAATGTCAATAATTTCTTCTTTCTTAAATTCCGTTCCTTCCAGACATTTTTTAACTGCCTCTACTGAATACTTCAATGCATATTCAATGAATAGGTCATTCTTTTCTTTAAAACTTCTCTCTTTTGCATAAAAGTCAACAGGCACGCAGAAATTTCTGCTTTTAATGAGCGTGTTTTCAAAGGCAGGAAGAAGCCTTTCCACATCAGGAAATGCCCCTGCAAATAAATTACCGGCATATTCCTTAAGGTCTGACTGATTTACCTGGTACGGGAG
>JAEYVS010000086.1 GCA_023429265.1 Bacteroidota bacterium
CTGTCCTTTTCTATAAACAGGCTTGCCATTTTAAATGCCATATCGAGATAGCCGCCGGGATTTCCACGGAGGTCAAGTACAAGCTTTTTCATTCCCTGCTTATCGAGCTTATCGAGAGCCTGGACGAATTCATCATAAGTGGTCGCTGAGAAACGGGATACTTTTACGAACCCGATCTCATTATCGTACATAAATGAGGCATCCACGCTGTATAACGGAATCTTATCCCGCGTAATGTCAAACTCCAGAGGTTTAGCAACACCGGCACGCATTATGGTAACTTTCACCTGCGTTCCTGCTGTACCGCGAAGTTTTTTAGGAACATCCTCTCTGGGGATTTTTACGACATTTTCCCCGTCAATTTTTACGATCTTATCACCTGCAAGAATGCCCAACTTTTCAGATGGTCCTCCACTGATGGGAGAAACAACCGTAAGTGTATCATTAATTACATCAAATTCTATTCCAATGCCTTCAAAACTACCCTGGAAGTCTTCATTAACCCTTTTAAGCTGTTCCGCAGTAATATACACCGAATGGGGGTCAAGCTCTTCGAGCATCCCTCTAATGGCGGCTTCAGTTAATTTTTGAGAATCTATTCCATCGACATAAAATTTATCGGTAAGCGAAAGCACTTCATTATACTTTCTTACCTGTGAGGATACTTTATCGTCCGATACAGCATTCTGTATCTTCATCCCGATAAGTACACCAAGTATAAGCACCAGAGCGGCGATAGGTATTACAATTCGGTTAGTTTTCATAGTGTAAAATTAAAATCTTTTTAAAGTTATTACAAAAATCGCGCTTTTAAGTTCCCTAAACAGCACATCTTTCCCTATCTAAAGAAAAAATACCATAATAATAAATAAAATGGTAGTAAGATAGCCATCGAGTATTTATACATATATTCCAGAAAAGACGGCATTTTAATCTTACTAAAGTCTGCAATAGACTTAACCATAAAGTTAGGTCCGTTTCCAATGTATGTCATTGCTCCAAAGAAAACCGCTGAAACGGATATGGACACCAGGAAATGCGGATAAATCTGTGTAAAAGCAAGAACATCCCCGGTGCTATTAACATCCATACCGAATAACCCCATCGAAACAGTGAGGAAATTCAGGTAAGTTGGGGCATTATCCAGGAAGCTGGTCAAGACTCCTGTCACCCAGTAAAAGTCCCCGGGATGAGCCAGTCCGAGATTTTCGGCATTCTCCGCAAGGAGATGCAATGCCGGAATCATAGTGACAAATATTCCGAAGAATAATATCGCTACCTCTTTTATCGGCTCAAAGTTAAAATTGTTTCTTTCTTTTATTTCTTTCGGGGTGACCCTATATGATAAGAACGCACAAGCCAGCATAATTAATTCCCGCATAAATACAGGCTCAGAGATAAAAACAGCCCCTATGATACCCAGCAGAAATAATATATTATACCATCCTTTGAAGATAAACTTTTGATCTTCCTTTTCTACATCTTCGGCAAAATCGACAGGAAGTTTCTTATAATTTATGTAATCGAAGATAAAGAAAAGAATGAGGAGGTATGCGATGGTAATTCCCCAGATGAATATAAGATGTTCGGTGACCCAGAAAAAAGGAACTCCCCTGAGAAAACCGAGGAATAGAGGCGGATCTCCAATAGGTGTAAGCGAGCCTCCGACATTACAGACAATAAAGATGAAGAATATAACGTGAAAAGGCTTTATGCGGTATTTATTAAAGCTGATAAACGAACGAATGAGCAGCATAGCTGCGCCTGTCGTGCCGAAAAGATTCGCGATGACAGCTCCTATAAGGAGCAGGGTTACGTTTTTGAAGGGAGTTGATTTCCCTTTAAGAGCGATGAAAATACCACCGGAAACAACATACAGGCTGAATAGTAATACTATAAAGCTGAAATACTCGTGCAGGGTATGAATCACTTCCGGAGGCTCGCGCAGAACACCGAAATAATAAACCAGTATAATAGCAGATAACACTCCTACAACTTTTGGATAATTTTTATGCCACCAATGTGAAGCAAAGAACGGCATAAGAGCAATCGCAAGCAGTAGAATTACAAACGGGAGCGCGAGTAAGATATCAAAGAACATTGATTATGGTCTTTTTATCGTGGGTGAAATAGGAATGGTTTATTTAGATTCAGTAGTTTCAGGGTTGAAAGTAGCCCTGTATTGTTCAAAATTCGTTACGATCTTCTTTACGCTGTTTTCAGTGATCTTTAAAAATGTATTGGGCTGAATGCCTATCCATACTATGAAAACGATCAATGGAAGAATGCTAACCAGCTCAAGCTTATTGATGTCCTTGAGATTCCTGTTATCTTCATTATCGATGGGTCCAAGCATAACCCTTTGATACAGCCAGAGCATATATACGGCTGCCAGAATAACAGCTGATGTGGAGAATATGACATAGAGATTAGAACCAAGATTCGGGGCATTAAAAGCACCTATTAAAACAAGGAATTCACCAATGAACCCATTTAGCCCGGGCAACCCTATGGATGAGAATACCACTATCAGGAAGATTATTGAGAATATGGGCATTACCTTCATCAGTCCGCCGAACTTGGCGATCTCCTTGGTATGACGTCTTTCATATATCATACCCACTATCATAAAGAGCGCTCCGGTTGAAAGCCCGTGATTTATCATCTGGATGACACTGCCTTGCATTGCCTCCTGCGTGAGGGCAAAGATACCCAGTACAATGAAGCCAAGGTGGCTGACAGAGGAATACGCCACGAGCTTTTTCATATCCTTCTGAACGATGGACAGTAAAGCTCCATAGATTATACCTATGACAGCGAGAGTGGCTATGTAAGGAGTAAGGGTAATGAATGCTCCGGGAAATAACGGAAGCGAGAACCTTATCAGACCGTATGTACCCATTTTAAGCAATAGCGCGGCAAGGATAACACTACCTGCCGTAGGCGCTTGAACGTGTGCATCAGGAAGCCAGGTATGGAACGGGAATAGCGGTACTTTAATGAGGAAGCTCAATGTAAAGAGAATGAACAGGTAAATCTGAAGATCTAAAGTCAGCATAGGTCCTGCCTGCTGGAGCAGGGTTAGATCGGTAGTAAACTGTCCGAGGACAGCCACCGAAGAGAACGCCAGCCATAAGACACCTATCAGAAGAAGAACACTGCCAAACATCGTATATAAGAAAAACTTAACCGTTGCGTAAATGCGGTTATCAGAGCCCCATATGCCTATGAGGAAATACATCGGGATGAGAATGAATTCCCAGAAGACATAGAATAACACAAGGTCGAGCGAAAGGAAAACCCCAATCAGCGCGCCTTCCAGGAGTAAAAGCAGAAGATAATATTCTTTAATACGTTTTTTAATAGTATTCCAGGATGCTAAAATACAAAGAGGCATCATAAATGTAGTCAGGACTATAAGCAGCAGTGATATACCGTCCATACCGAGGAAGTAGCTGGTATTTACGCCCTGAATCCAGGTAAATCTTTCCACGAACTGGTAATCAGGGTTATTCGGGTCAAAAGCAAAGTAGACAAACAGGGAAAGTATGAAGGTTATAAGTGATACGGAAACCGCATAGATCTTTATAAGTTTTTCACTATCCCTCTTGATTAGAAAAATAGGTAACGCCAGAAGGATCGGTAAAAAAATCAAAATGGAAAGAATGTTTGCCGGCAATTTGCTTGTCTTTAAGTTAAAAATTAAAAAATTTACCTTTTAAATCTCAGACCTTCTTCTTCATATATAAACAACCACCCTACTACTTTACCAATGCTAATTTCATCGAAGTTATTCCAATAATCGTTATTGTAAATCGTGCGGGAGCTGAACATTTTATCATTTTCGTTTTCAGATTGAGCCATAATATCTTTCAATCGTTTTTCCCATTGATCCCAGTTTTCTTTTCTGAGGTCTATCCATCCCGAGTGAGTCCATTTTTCGATGTTCTCGGGAGTAACCGCAACCTCATCACCTTCACCATTCGATGGGATAAGTATTTCAGGACCCCGGAGGATGGTTTTGCCATCGCTCATTAAAATAGGCAGACCAACGGAAACTATCTCGTTCCTGAGCTTATAATTTTCCTTTAGAAAATCCGATATCTGCTGAGAACGTGAATCCGCGTCAGAATTAATATAATTATTGAAATTCTTATATATAAGTCTAATTATGTGTGCCTCGTATAAAAGCTTAGTTAGCCTTGGGGGACCGAGCATCTCAAAGGCGATGGAGCTTGTATTATGCTGTTTTTCCAGTTCATCTATCTTATCGACGGCATAGCTCTGCAGAAATCCCGCGCGGTATGTAGGCTCCATTACTGCGGCATCGAGGGCATTAACAATGTCGTGTCCTGAATTTGAGCCGCGGATCTCATCGATTGCAGCTTCCGCAATCTCTTCAGGGGTAATGAATTCCATCTGTCCGACAGAAGTGATGGTTTCAAACTCCCCTCTCGCGAAGATACCATTTTCTCCTGTGTCGATGAAAACCGTTTTGAGGTTTCCATTCTCTTTATAGGTTTTACCATTGTTCTTCTTGAATGTCGAGCCAAGGGCTTCAGAATCTTCGAGAGGAACATCGTAAACCTTCATCGGGACGCCCTTATTAATTACCTCACCGTATGCAATTTTTTTCCATGCAATAGACGCAGTGGGTTTTAATTCCTTTATGATCGGACCACCAGGCGTACGCGCCATTAAGAATAGCAAGAGCGTGTGAGCGCCTGCGACAGAAGCTTTACTGAGAAGAACGCGTGAAGGTTTTTCTTCGCTGTGGGTGAATGGAATATTCAATCCCATACCGCCAGTACCGCTCGTACCGATCTTCAGGTAGAAGGTTGTATTGAACTCCTTCATCGAATTGTAAAGCACCTGGATATGGCGGATAAGCTGAGGGATGTAAGATATCCCAATGAGCTTTTCTACGGAGTCTTTAAGCTCTGCGTAATCCCCATTGTCTTTTCGGAGGATGCCGAGTATTTCGTGATATGACTTATATATATTCTGGTAAGCAATGCCGGTAGCGGTATTAATGCAGTCAATGACGACGTCCGGCTTATGCTCTTCAAACATTTTATAAAGAGCAGAGCCTTTGAGTATGTCATCATTTAATTCCTCGACGATGTCGCTAAGGAGTTCGAGTCTGCTGGCGGAGTTTTCCGTGTATTCACTCCTGGGAAGATCTTTAAATTTTTCTTTGATGAAAATATTACCCCAATAAGGTACAAAGTATCCCGGTTCTTTGCCGAATTCCTTTGTCATTACGTCACATATTTCCTTCGCTTCGGATTCTTTGAGCGAGGTGAGAACAATTTGGGATGGTTCCTGTTTAATGATCTGTCTTGCAATCGCGGATCCAACAAGCCCCCAGCCTCCAAGTATCAGAACTTTCTTATTCTTTATATCCAAAAGTAAATACGCTTTTAAAGATTAATTATTGACAACGTCATTTGGCACATCTTTGGGAACGACTGTACGGTACCAGGTCTTCTTTTCCCTGTCTTTTACTTCGTCTATGTGTATGTGTTTGACTTCTGTGTATTCTTTAACACCATCGATACCAAACTCCCTTCCAATACCGCTTTGTTTGTAACCGCCGAATGGAGCCTTCTCGCTCATAAGGTGATACTCATTGATCCAGACTGTACCGGTGCGGAGTTTCTTAGCGATATTCAATGCTTTGTCATCATCTTTTGACCAGACAGCGCCGCCGAGTCCATATATGGAATCATTTGCTATACGCACCGCGTCTTCATCGTCTTTGAATTTGATGACGGATATGACAGGTCCGAATATTTCATCCTGAACGTGCTTCATAGTGTTTTCTGCATTAATGAAGACCGTAGGTTCGATGAAGTAACCTGTATCACCGTGCCGATTTCCTCCGATTAGAGCTTCAGCGCCTTCATCTTTGGCAATGCTTATGTATTTCATTACGCGGTCGAACTGTTCCTGCGACACAACCGGACCTACATCTGTTTTTCTGTCCATAGGATCACCAATCTGCATACGCGACATCTTTTCCTTCATCTTAGCAATAAAGTCATCGTAAATTTTTTCGTGGAGCAGGAGTCTCGTACCGCCTTCGCAGCACTGCCCCTGATGATAAAATCCGGCATATATAGCTCCATCCACTGCCATTTCGATATCGGCATCATCGAGAACTATATTGGCGGACTTACCTCCACACTCGAGAGTTACTTTTTTTAACGTGTCAGAAGCATTTTTCATTATGACCCTGCCTATTTCGGTAGAACCTGTGAACGCGACTTTATCAACTTTCGGATTTGTTACCATTTCCGTGCCAACTTCCGCATCGCCTGTAATGATATTCAGTACACCTTTGGGAAGGTCCGTCTGATCAATAAGTCTTGCGAGCTCAAGCGCAGTAACAGATGTTTCCGGTGCGGGCTTTAGGACTATCGTACATCCGGCTGCGAGAGCGGGACCTATTTTCCAGATAGCCATTTTCAGAGGGAAATTCCACGGGATGATCTGAGCACAAACACCAATGGGTTCACGTACAAGGAGATTTTTACTGAAACCTTCAACGGACGCATTCGAAACTTCATCCATATCGACGAGCGCGAACTTAGCAAAAGAATTTAAATTCCTTGCTGAGAGATATATATCTTCGCCTGCTTTTTTTAATGTAGATCCTGAGTCTTTGACTTCGAGCTCGGTAAGACGGTCTTTATTTTCATTTATCTTATCGACTATCTGTTTAATGATGGCACTTCTTTCTTCGCGTGATTTTCCGCTCCATACACCATTATCGAATGCATTACGCGCAGCGTCAATCGCCGCCTTTGCGTCTTCCACGGTCGCTTCCGCAATCTCAGCTACTTCCGATCCATCCGCGGGATTATTGGAAATAAAAGTTTTGCCTGTGCTTCCTTCTTTAAATTCTCCGTTTATGTATAATAGGTACTTTTCCATGAGCAATTATGCTTATAGCAGATTAATTAAAAAATTGAATAATTATTGATTAAATTCAAAATAATAGATACTTACGCAGGTTCACCAAATCAACAAAGATAGCCATAAAATACGATTAAATAAATGCTCTTACATATACAAGTAAGGCTTCCACGTATCGTCTACTTTGCCGGCGAAGTTTTTTATGAAGGTAATATGTGAAGGTCTTTTTGGTCGATTCCTCAGGGACAATTTAGACTCTTCGGGAGTCCTGTCACCTTTTTTATTATTACACTTAATGCAGGCGGTTACGAGGTTTTCCCAGGTATCCTCTCCACCCCGGGATTTAGGCATCATATGGTCAACTGTCAGGTTTGAGGTTGTACCACAATACTGACATCTGTGCCCGTCACGGCGCAGGATATTTTTACGGGATAGAATGATCTTTTTAAAAGGGACTTTGACAAAGAAAATTAAGCGTACCACGCTGGGATAATCGAACGAGTGATACACAGTCTGAATCAATTTAGCGTCGTTATTGCTGATGATCTCGGCTTTGCCGAGGTAGGTGAGAATAAATGCCCTTCTTACATTGCAAATTGTAAGGGGCTCATAGTTCTGGTTAAGCACCAAAACTTTTCCATTAAGAGAACTTACGCCTGTCTTGACTCTGGCTCTATGCTGGTCGTAGAAGACATACCTCCCGGTTTTTATCGTGTTTTATAAAAAGAATATCAAATTTTAGGGAAAATTTATTATAAATGCAATATAGTAAATTTAGTTTGTAGAGTTAATAAGTTGCAGAGTTTATGGAGTTCTTAGCAATAAATTAAAATAGTATATTAAAGCTAACATTATTGAAGCGTTACAAAAACATTAATAAATTTCAAACTTTTATAGATTGAGGATAGTTACAATTCAGAGAATTTAAAAGGATTTTATGGATAAGAAAGGTTTTTCTCCCCTCAGATTTTTAGTTCTTGCCGTGATCACAGGCAATATCTATTTTAATTATGCCTACAATAATGTATTTGGTCTAAGGTCAAATACTGAAGTTTCGGAAATGTATCCAAGCTTATTCACACCCTCGGGATATGCTTTTTCGATATGGGGAATCATCTACATATCATTCCTTGTTTACGGCGTAATACAACTGCTGCCCTCCAATAGAAACATTCATTTATACGACAGGCTTTCAGTTCCGCTGATTCTGGTTAATTTTTTCGCGAGCTTGTGGCTATATCTATTCGCTACGGACAGGATTGACATTAGTATGGGAGTGATCGCGTTGATGCTTTTTATATCGTGGATAATGTTCAGATTTGCCCGTGAGGCGGCTTTGGGTAATGTGCTTAGCGGATGGATAAAATTCCCATTCAGCTTGTTATTCGGGTGGCTGACGGTGGCAACCATAGCAAACTTTTCCATATGGCTGGTATCTAATACAGTATTACCAGCTGGGCAAAATCCGGTAATTATTGTATTATATATTTTGATAGCCTTAATAGTAACACTGGTTGTAACTTA
>JAEYVS010000091.1 GCA_023429265.1 Bacteroidota bacterium
AACTTCTCTCAAACTAAGAAAATGATGCTTGTAAAGTAATTTTATATTTCTTTAAGAATTTCTCAAAGCCCTGCTCAAAAAGCAGGGCTTTTTATTTATACAATTTTCGCTATCTTGACATTAATAAAGAATATTCATAGATTTAACTAACTTCCCCTTGATGATTTTAAAATCCCGTTAAATTATTTTATTTTTGTATAATTAAGCGCGAAAGATGCTAATGAAAAAAAGCAGACTCATAATTATATCCGTTTGTATTGGATTATTCACAATATATGGATTTACCGAGATTGACGGGAGGAATCCGGATTCAAAACCTCAGGATTTTTTCAATACTCCGGCTGTTTTTGGACCTCATTTAGACAATCCCTCAGGACTATTCATACAGGAAAGCTTTGAAGATACGCTTTTCCCGCCCCCGGGATGGATAAAATATAACCCTGATGCGGGCTCAGGATGGACCCGGGTAACCGCCGGAACATCACCTCTACCCGGCTGGAATGGTGGAATTGTAACTACACCTCCCGGTGGAGGAATAGGTGCGGCATATTGTACCTGGAGTACGGGAGGACCTGTAAGTAACGACCAATGGCTCGTAACACCGCAAATTTCCGGCGTAGGATTCGATGATTCACTCACTTTCTGGGTTCAGTGTCCGGGATATTCAAACGTACAATATGGAGATTCGCTGGTTATTATGGTTTCTACAACAACTCCTTCAATTCAATCATTTACAAAAGCTGCCGTTTTAAGCTGGACAGCTTCTTCACCGGATACACTCTGGACCCGGAAATCATTTAGATTATTGGATTTTCCGGGAGTAACCCCCGGAGCCAATGTTTATATAGCTTTCAGGGAAATTGCCCATAATAATAATGAGTTTGGTGCTTCCTTGCTGCTTGATCTCATTGAACTTCATCAGGCAATTACAAACCTGCAATCCAACTCTGTAAATATTCCTGAGAAATATAATCTCTCCCAGAACTTTCCAAACCCATTTAATCCATCTACAAAGATCGATTTTAGTATACCGGAAAAGGGGTTTGTGTCACTAAAAGTCTATGATATGCTGGGAAAAGAAGTAGCAAACCTTGTTAATAAAGAGTTGAAAGCAGGAAATTACTCATTTGACTTTGATGCCTCTCATCTGAATAGCGGGATTTATTTCTATACTCTACGAACCGACATTAATTCAATTACAAAAAAAATGATGCTGATTAAATAAAATCAACATTTACAATTTTCTAAGCATCACTAAATTTCTAAGCCTCGCTAAATATAGTGGGGCATTTTTGCGAAGTCAGCAAACTTACTACCTCCCATTACAAATTCTTCATTTTTAGAGAAAAAACGGCATTTTTAGATTGGCACATCTTTTGTAATAATAGCTTATAGCATACGGAATTACCGCATATTTCCTCTTGAAATCAAGATTGGTTAATTTTTATATTTTTTGCTTTGATTTATAAATAAAATTAACTAATTTGTATCTCACTAAGTTACGGTAGGGGGGTTAATACTTTACTTTAAAGATTAACTTAAACTATTATAAAAATAAACCCCTGGAGGGACTTATGAGAAGATACATTTCTTACTCTCTGATTTTAACAACTTTAATGATACTAATGTTCGTTTATGGATTTGCTCCAAATGGCGACAAAGTACCATTAAAAACCTCTAATATTGAAGGTCCAAATGTCATTTCCGGACCGGTATTAGATGATCCCAGTTTCAATTTATTCGAATCATTCGAAAACCAGAACTTTCCGCCCGCCGGATGGAAAAAATTCAATCCTATTGGCGGCACCGGGTGGAACAGGCAAACAGTAGGAACCTCACCGCTCCCGGGATGGAATGGTGGTGTGATCACTGCTCCAAACGGAGGACAATCTGCAATTGCATACTGTACCTGGAATACCAGTGGACAAAACAGCACAGACCAATGGCTAGTGACACCTCAGATAAATAATGTAAAAAGTACCGATTCTCTTGTTTTCTGGGTTAAGTTTCCGGGATTCTCGGCAAACTACCAGGACTTTCTTCACATTATGATTTCAACTACAACGCCCGACATAAATTCTTTCTACCTGGCTCACACTTTGCACTGGGCTGCCGGGACATCTGATACTACCTGGAAAAGAAGAGCTTTTAAGCTGACGGAATTTCCGGGAGTAACAGCAGGTTCTACGATCTTTGTGGGATTCAGAGAGAAAGTCAGTAATAACTATAACGAGGGTGGCTCTTTGCTGCTTGACCTTACACAAATTGAAGTTCTAACTAACATACAGCAAACAAGTTCTCAGACACCTGATAATTTTAAGCTGTCACAAAACTATCCAAATCCTTTCAATCCTTCAACAAACATAGATTTTAGCATCAGGGAAAAGGGATTTGTTTCACTTAAAGTGTATGATATGACAGGACGTGAAGTTGCAGATCTCGTCAATAGAGAGCTAAATATCGGCAGCTATACCTTTGGATTTGAGGGGGCCGGTATGAATAGCGGAGTTTATTTTTATACTTTGCGCACGGAGAACTTTACCGAAACAAAAAAGATGTTGCTAGTTAAATAAGATTGTTATCGATTGGACGGATGCCGGACTCCTATGCGGCATCCCGCTCCCGGTAATACATACACGGTCTTTGGAATGCAGTCTGAAATCCGTGTGATTTACCCAAAAGATAAAGCCCGCTATATGCGGGCTTTTTTATTAACCTTTTCCATTAGCCAGTCTTTGTAGATGAATTCGACTGGATCTTTCTGTAGTAAAAATTCAAGTTCATCGAACCTCTTTATGTCATTTTTGCTCTTTGCGTCGAGCAGCTTCCCGTAATAGTTCACAAAAAGCTTTGCTCTATTCCTTTCCTCCCGGGATACAGTGTCATTTTCTTTTACAAATTGGCGAAATGAATGAGCAAGGCTATATGCCTCATCTATCATCCCAAGTTCGTAGAATATTACCAGTTTGTCGCGGCGGAAATTCAGCTTATTATATTGTTCAAGATGGTCCATCACAGCAAGCTTTTCAAGCGCCTTTTCGTATTCCTCCCTGGCAAGAGCAATATAATACTCAGCAATCATGACGGAGGTTTCTCGCGTATCCGGGCTCAGGGCTAAAGCAAATTTTTTGAGGAATTTCTCAGCTTTTGCCACTTCCCCCAAAGAATTATATGCTTCAATCGTAATGTTAAAAAGTGTGGAGTTCAGAACATTGACCGGCTCTTCTATGGCGGCATTGTGCTTTATCAGCACTTCGACTATTTCTATTGTACTTCTGTCCGCATATTCATTCTTTACACCCATCTTTACTTTCAGCAAATAATTAATTAACAACGAACAATAAAAATACAAAGCCTTTCGCGGCATTTTTGCTGCATTTCTAATAATTATCTTTTTGGCTTTTTCAAAATAACCCTTGCCATCCTTTTCCTCAAAAGCCTTCATAATGTTATAATTAAACATAAGAAGACCCTTGAACTCGGGATAATCATTCTCAATTTTTTTGAGCAGCCCCTCTATGTCAATGTATTTAAAAACATCATCGGCAATATTACCATCAAAATGATTAAAAACCTGTTTATTCTGAAATGCCCGTGTCTGCTCCTGCATCAATATGGATAATGTATAGACTATCATATATTCATAATATTTCATTCTCTCCTTAAATACTTCACGGTCCTTCCTTCTGTCAGATTTGACCTGTATGTAAGGAATCTGAAGTAAATGTCTCTCAATGAGATTTATAAAATTAAATTCGCTTTCCTTTCGGTAATGCTTCTGAACCTCTTTCCATTTAGAATCATACTGACTGAATAGCTGTCTATTGCGATAAGAGAATAGAAGCATCCGCTCCCCTGTTTTTGTCTTTTTTAGTTCGGTAATCATAATGAACTCTTCGATCATTTTCAGCAGCTCTGAGGAAAGCTTCCTGATTGTTGCATCGTTATATGCCTTACCCGGATATAGTTTTTTAAATACCCGCTCCTTGCTGATACTCATTTCATCAAATCCCGGATAGGCTTTCTTTATCTCCTTCCAGAATTTAACTATGAATTCACTGCCACCGAAATAAGGTATCTTTACAAAGCGGTCAAATCCCTTTATTTCTGCGGGTGTAAAGGTCTTTAATATTTCTATAATCGAAAAATTCTTCATCTGAAATTCTTTAAAAATCGCTCACAATTTTAAAAATTTCTGTTTGGTTTTTTACTCCCAATCTGGCATTTTTGATTCAATTTTAACAAACAATGACGAACCCTAAAGAAAAAATACTCTGGCTGATACTAAAAAACGAAGACGGTCACAATTTTAAACGTCAATTCACCTGCGGCAATTACGTCCTGGACTTTTACAGCGAGGACATGAAGCTTGCCATCGAATTCGGCGACAACAAAGAAAATACCGACCCGTATCATTCAGCCCGGAGAGATTTTATCAGCTCAAAGGGCATAGAGCTTATTACGCTGCCCGAGTCATTTTTGCAAACAGAACTACATAACTTATTAAACAAAATACTTAATAAAAGGAGAGAAATCAGATGAAAAAAATAATCGCACTCGGAATATTTTCACTGGCATTATTTTTAATTTCCAATTCAAATTCGTATTCACAGACACTCTACTTCTGTGAAGGAGTGGATAATGACGGGTACCCGATATCCGCATCTTCAACATTTAACATAAGCTCAAGCGGAGGATATCTATATGTTCTTGCGCGTCTTCCTTATCAGGCAGAATGCAGCTCGATGAAGCTGGTAATTTACAGAAATGGAAACTACGATAATACTATTTACATCGATACTGAATACGATTGGACGTGGTTTTGGAAGAAGGTAACTTTCTACAAATCAGGAAATTATGACATTTATCTATACGACTGTTACGACCTGAGCCTGGCTTCGAAGTCCTTGAGGATAAATTTTAAATAAATTTTATTTTCTTTAGGCTTTCCTCTATCTTGTCAACCCCGCGGAATTTTGCGGGGTTTTATTTGGGTGATAAATAATATTTAAAATACTTAGTATTTCTTGCTATTTCTTTAGCCTTGTCAAGTGATTCAACTTCGTAAGTCTTTTTCTTGTTTACATCCCGTATAAAAATTTCATTCCCAAGGAAATTACAATGCAAAGCGTTTCTTATCTGATCTATTCTTGTTAGTAACCACGTAAATATTTTCAACGGATCTTTCAATCTCACTTGTTATGCTTTGATGACCATAGTTTTTGTTTGTCACTTCGATTGCAAAATCTATTATTCCTTTTTCCTGAGAAAACACTCCCGGCAGGATATATTTTTCTACAATATCCATTGCTTCTTTATCCATCCCCAACTTATTGAAGCATCTTGCTTTAAAAAGAGACAATACAAATTTTTCAGACATATAACTGGATCCGCAGGTTGAAGTATACAAATTTGCCGTGTCTGCGAAAATGTAGTACTTTAGTGCCTCATCGTAATTTCCATTTTCATAATTATATTCGGCTATTTTTATTGCCGAAATGTAAGCTGAGTTATAGGCACCGTATCCAAATATGGTATTATAAATTTCCCTGACCTTATAATATCGATGTAAAAAATCTTTATAATAAACTACGGAAAGATCCTTGTTTTTTAAGTTTTCAAGTGTTTCAGCCTTACCATAGAGAGCATACGGGTACGCTTTACCCCCTTTGTAACATGATAGAACGCTATCGAAAAGATTTAGAGCCCTAACATATTCTTTGTTTCTTTGCAGGTTATTAGCCTCTTCTAATAAATCAATATCTGTATCCTGAGGATAACTTTCACTGGCTGACAAAATTAATATTGCCAACACAAAGTATGTTCTGAACTTCTTCATAATTTAATATATTAATTTTTTAGTATTATAATCAATGACAGAACCAAATTGATATTTCTGCATATAATAAAATATGCTTTATTCTTCAATTATTGAGCTTTTTTACGTATTTTTATAACCAAGGAATTAAATATTAACAATGAAAAATTTTACTTTATTCAGTCTACTCTTCATTTTGGTGGTTGTATCAAATGGATATTCACAGTTGCGTGATACCATAATCAATGCTGACATAAACATTAACCGTAAAGTAGAGCACATAGAAGTTATTTTTGATAAAGACGGGGGTTATGGATATACTTTAAAGATCGACAATAAAGAATATAAAGGAGAACTCACCAACGGCGAATATGCATATGCTGAGCTCATAGACATAAATCAAAACGATGGATTTACGGAAGTTGCTATCGTAGAGGTGGGACCAAGTGATGGTCACGATACCTATATTTTCCGTTTTGACGGGAATATAATTTCTCTGGGTACCATAAGTGGCATGTCGGCACCTGAAGTTGTAGGTGATGGAACAGCACAGGCATTTTGGTGGATGGGATTCTGGGGGTTTAACAAAAAATACAGGATCAATGATGAGTCCAATACCATTGTCGAGATCACACAGGAAACCTATCCCGTAAAAGACGTTGAAGCGGTAGCATTACAGCCTTTCGAACTACGGGCAGAAAGGGATGAAAATTCCAAAGTAATAGCGACAGTAAATCCCGGCGCAAATGTAAAATTCATCGAAGCAGACATCACACCTGTTTGCATAAACTCATCCGGATATGAAGATGACGACGAATGCGACTGGTTCCTCGTCGAAACAAGCGATGGGGCAAAGGGCTGGGTACAGCTGAAGAATTTCCGTGATAAGGTCGAAGGTTTGATCTGGGCAGGGTGATAAATCAGAATATAACGAGTAAGACCGTAAAGATATAATCTCTACGGTCTTTTTTTATTCTAAATTTAATTAACTCTACTTCACCACCACCATTTTCTTTGTTCCCACTGTCTCGTCATCTACCTGTAGAGAATAAAAATATATTCCTGAATTCAAGCTCGCTGCGTCAAATTCATATTCGTATGTACCTGACTGTAACTGCTTATTAACAAGATCTGAAACAAGCTGCCCGAGGACATTATATACTTTCAGGGATACAAATCCGTTATTTTTCGGCAGATCGAAGTTTATCTTTGTAGTCGGATTAAATGGATTCGGATAGTTTTGATGGAGAATATATTTATCCGGTACTTCTGAAGAAATTTGATTTATCCCTACTCCTGCGAGTGACTCTAATGGGTTTATCGCGCGAAGCATATTGATGGCGTAGCTGTCGACTCCCAGCGTTGAATTAGCGAGCACCACAACTCCCGTCCTGGTCTTTGGCAGCCAGCAGATAAATGTTGAGTAACCTGAAGTACCACCGTCTTTCCATATATACCTTTCATAAGATTGATTGTGATATAGATAATTCATCTGCCAGGCAAGCCCCTGCCCTTCGAGGGTGTCATTGTACGCGTGCCTTCTTTGTTTATGAAGAGTGTCGAGAAGAATCTTCATTCCGTTATCTATAAATCCTATATTCCATCTCAGGTAATGCATTAGGTCCTTCATAGTCGAATAATGGCCACCTGCTCCATAAAACCCGGGAGATATTGCCGCGGTATCGAGATTTCCGTTAGTGTGATTGTATCCCAATGCAACACGGGACCACATTGACGGCGTTGGGCTAACACGTGTATCCTGCATATTAAGGGAGTCAGATATGATCCTGTCTGATAGTTCTTCGTACGTTTCTCCGGCTATTATCCCGGTAATGACACCTAAAAGACCAAAACCCGTGTTCGAATAGGTCCAAACTGTACCGGGACGGTGAGGCAAAACATATGTATCTACAAATTCTAAAAGGCGCTGTACAGTATAATGCGGAGGCGCAACATAATTAGTAGGCTGATCAGGGAAAGAAGAAAAATGCATCGCGAGGTCTCCCACGGTTATAAACGTTGTGTCTGTGCCACTCACCCAGACAGGCACATTCAGCGTATCAGGGAGATACTCGCTAATGTGATCCAGAAGCCTGATGGGAGAAGGGTGAAACTGCATTAGATACGCAAGCAATGTGGCAGTAAAGGTCTTGCCTACAGAGCCAATCTTAAAAACACTCAGTGAATCCGGCACCGGGGAAGTCGTATCCTTTCTGATGTGCCCGTATCCGTAAAATTCAGGTACAGGAGGAATGTTAGGATTACTTCTCTGCCTGAAAAATCCAACCATCAATCCCACAGTATTAGGCTGCGAAAGATACGAACCCGCGATTGAATCTATTTTATTTAGTATTGTATCCTGAGAGTGAACAGGTTTTTGAGGAAGAATAAGTGCGAGAAATACTACGACGGATACACCGAAGATCTTTTTCATAATTCATTTCTTTAGAAATTATAAAAATGTTCTTTAACCATCCAATATACCCTTGGCTGAATAATAAAACTTTTAACTTATCGCGGGAAATTCAAGTATGAATGCTGCACCTTTGCCCTCTTGACTTTCACATCGGATAGTCCCATTCATATCTTCGGTAAGTCGCTTAGTAATGGAGAGTCCCAGCCCCGTAGAGCTTTCTCCTGCAGTGGGTTTTGCCGTGAGCCTGGCAAATTTTTTGAACAGCTTTTCCTGATCTTCTTTGCTTATGCCGGGTCCCTGGTCGGCAACGGTGCACCGGACTATATCTTCGAGTTTCTCGACATTAATGGTGACTGTTGTACCGGAAGGGGAGAATTTAACAGCGTTGGAAACCAGATTGTCCAGCACCTGTGTCAGCGCGTTTTTGTCAGCATATACATAAATGGAATCTGAAGATGTTGCGAGATCTATTTTTATGTCTTTTGATTGAGAACGGGATTTGAAAGAGTCTGTCACATATATTGCCGCATTACTTATGTTTATTTCCTGCATTTCCAGGTGTACACGCCCGGCCTCTATCGTTGTATACTCCAGATAGTTGGTTATCAGCTCTGACATTATCCTTGCGCTTACCTCTATGTCATTAAACATATCCTCGAGCTCTTCGGCGGAGAACTGTTCCGGATTTACTCTTGCTAGCTGCGCATAGCCCATTATGGCATTCAAAGGATTTTTGAGATCGTGAGCTACCAGAGCCATAAATGTGTTCTTTTCCTCGTTCATTTTCTTCAGGTCTTCGTTCAGGCTTTCGACCTGTGTCAGCGCTTTTTCGAGCTCCTGTCCGCGCTTTTTCTGAGTTTCCGCTTCTTTTAGGGCTATTTCACGCTCATACTTGTACTGCATATTCTTAATCTTCTCGTGCATTTCCTTTGTATATATCTCATTCTTCAGGTCATAATATTTCCGGAAATACTCGTGAGCCTTTTCAAAATCAGAAAGTCCCGCATAACAGTTCGAATAGGATTCATATGATTCTAGAATTAACTGTTTATCGTTAACTTCTTCGGCTACCGCCAGAGCATCATTAATAAAGTGAATAGCCTCATAAAACTCCTCCTTCGCGGCATATAGCTTGGAATACGAGAGGTTTAAAGAAACTTTAAAATGTTTTTCCGAAGTCGGAGCAAGTATCTCTTTTGAAACGTCAAGCCTCTTTTCGGCCTCTTCAAACTCACCCTTCTTGATCAGCCCTTCAGCAATGTTAATATTGCACATTGCTTCGTTTCTCTTTTCGCCTATCTCTATGTTAAGTGCTTGAGCCTGGTTATAATACTTAAGTGCTTCATCATAATCTTTCCTATTGTAATAAATCAATCCAATATTCATCAGACTAAGAGCCTCATTAACTTTGTCTCCAAGCTCCCTTTTCAGGTCAACACTTTTGTGATAATATTCGAGGGCTTCCTGCTCTTCCCCAAGCAACATATTAATTACAGCTATCCGGTTAAATATAATTGAAATCTGTCTCCTATCTCCAACTTCGTTGAAAACGTTGTAAGTTATTATGTAATATTCCAATGCCCTGGCATACTCGTGAAGTGATTGGTACGTATCTGCAATGTCACTTACGGTTAGCGCATAGGACCTGGTATCTCCCAGCTCTTTAAAGATTGCGGCTGCTTCTTCAAATTTTTCGATTGCTTCGTGATTTTTGTGACTTTTCCGGTAAGTCTTACCTATGCCTCTTGTTGCTCTCGCAAATAAGCTTCTCTCGCCCAGCTCATCGAATAATCTTCTTGCTTCGCTATACTTCTCTCTTGCCTCCTCCAGCTTTAGCAGTATATCAAGAGCCAACCCTGTGTTAAGGGTTGCGACAGCAATGCCCTTTATATAATTTATTTTTTTAGCCGTGTCCAGAGCTACTTCGGCAATGGAAACACACTTTTCCGGCTGCTGCTCCCTGACATCATGGGCAAGCTTGTTCAAAAGGTCTATCTTTTCTTCAAAGTCCTTCTGAGAAGTTCCCCTTTGCTTTAACTTATCTTTTATTTCCTCTAAGTCACTCATATAAGTTTCTAACCTTCGGCATTGTTTTGTATTTCAAGTCCAATAATAGCATCCTGTCCTGACTTAGGATTATGGTAAAATATCGGAGTAACAAAGACCGTCCCCCCTTCAAGCGTTACCTGGGTTCCTTCGGCAGGGATCTCCGTACCGTTTACGCTCACACCGGTCACCTCGGTTCCTGTTGGAATAGCTCCGTCAGAAAGTACCGTGACTTGCTCTGCCGGCGCGCTTTGATCGTCAAGAGATTGCTGGCTGGCATAGACTATGTCAATGCCATAAACTAAAATTTCCGATTCATTCGCTGCTATGAAATTTACCATGTCTATATTTTTAAATTTATAAAGCTAATTACCGTAAAATTCAAGAATGAAAGTGTTTCCTGCGCCCATCATTTTTTCGTGACTTAAAACAATGCTTGACCCTTCTGCTGCATCCCTGATACCGGATATAACCGGGTCTTCGGAGGCCTCATCCGCTGTCATATCCGCGCCTTCATCTATTACCTCGCATCGCGCTTTTCCACCGTGAAAACCTGCATAAACATATACTGACTTTCCCGCCTCCGTCCAATCTATAGCCCGTAAAACCAGGCTGCGAATGAGCTCAGATGCCTCTTCCCTATTGGTCATTACAGGAATATTCCCGGTCTCCTGTCTGAAAATAAGCGATAAATTCTTTGCTTCAGAAGATTGTTTTACCATTTCAACTACATTGCGTGAAATTTCCGCAAGATTGTGGGCAGAATTTTGAGCTGATTCGGAACCCTCATATGTATCTGCAGCTGAATCGGTGCTATCTAATGGCTTCCATGCTATTTCAGCATTATTCATAATTAGTTTCTCGGCTTTATCTTCCTCGCCCATCAAAAGATAAACACCCGCCGCTAATTTCAAAGATACGCTAACACCTTTTTTATCACCGAGATTTTTTCGCAGTTCGAGACTCTTATTAAAAGCCTCAAGAGCTCTTGGGAGGTCATTTGCTTTGAGGTATGAACTGCCAAGAGCTACAAGGATATTTGCGGAGTTTTGATCGTCACCGCTATCACCGGGAAGCTCAAGTGCGTCCTCAAAACACTCTATCGCTTCAAGGTATTCGCCACTATCGAAGTAGAGTTTTCCTGTGTTTGAAAGTACTTTGGATTCTCTTTGTTTGCTGCCGGCTTTTCTATAAATGTCGAGAGCCTTATTGTAAAAATTAAGAGCAGTCTCAGTATCGCCGAGCACCTTATGTATGAATCCAAGATTGTTGTAAGATATGGCTTCCCCGTTAAGGTTGCCGGTACTTTGGAAAAGCTCTGCGGCGCGCTGATACGTCTCCCCGCCTTTTGATAATTCTCCCGTGGAAGTGTATTCGGAACCTAGTAAAAACAATACATCGCAAACAGCTTCGTTATTACCGGATTTTTGGAAATGTTCGAGGGTTTCATTCAACAGGGACAATCTGTCACTGCTGTTTAGCTCCGCAAGACGTTTATCTATTTCCCGTATTCCCACGGTATTATTTTTATTAATAAGGCTTTGAAATCATATTCAGCTGAGCCCACTCTTTCTCTTCCGCGCTGACCGACGCATATCCCAGTACACCACCTGATGCCTTTGCTATCTGCTCGGCATATGTTAAAAAGCTATGATAAAGCTCTTTTGCAAACTCTGATTCTAATTTTGGGAAAATTTCATTTAGTTTTTTGAGCTCGGAAGATATGTGTTTATTTCTTTCCACAGCATCTTTAGGCAGGCTGCTAATGTAGTCGTTAAATGTGTCCAAAAAAACTTTATCGACTTCGTAATAATACCCACTCAGTATCGAATCATTTTTCATGCTGCGAAAGTGTGTGACTTTTTCCGCCCAGTCTTTTTCGGCATCGTCAATATTATTGTCAGCTCCGGCTACAAGGATTGCAATTAACGCGGGAGCTTCTATTAAACTTCTCTTTTCTTCTTCATTCAGGTTTGATAAATATGAATCCATTAACGTAATAAATTTATAGGTTTGGTTAAAACATAATTTAACCACAATAATTTAAAGATTAAATTGAAAACGGGTGAACCCGTTAAATTTGCCGGATAATGAGGATTGTTTACTGCTTTAATTACCTATCAGTTCTTTAGCGCTCTTAATAGACAGTTCTGTTACCGTTTCCCCGCTAATGAGCTTTGCTATTTCATTAACCTTTTCTTCTTCGGTTAAAGATTTTATAGATGTTGTAGTATGCCCCTTTTCTTCTACTTTCTCAATGTAAAAATGCCTGTCACTTACTGCTGCGATCTGAGGAAGGTGAGTAATGGCTATTATCTGATGCTCTTTCGCTAACTCCTTCATCACTTTTCCTACTTTGCCGGCTATCCGCCCGCTGATACCCGCGTCTATTTCGTCAAAAACCAGTATTGGAATATTATCTCTGCCCGACAAAGAAGCCTTTATCGCGAGCATCACCCTTGAAACCTCTCCGCCTGAAGCTGTTTTCCTTAACGGGCTAAAATCCATCCCTTTATTGGTCTTTACCATAAATTCCACGTCATCTATGCCTCTGCGCGATAAAACCACATTCGTGTCTTTTACTTTGTATGAATAGTTGCCAATTTCTATTGAATTATTAACTTTAAAGTCCACCTTGAATTCCGCCGACTCCAAACCTACTTCGTGTAAATATGTATCGACATTCTTTTCGAGATCTTTTCCGGACTTTTTTCTAAGTTTGGATAATTCTACAGCTTTATTATAAATACTTTCTTTTGCGGAGTTTACTTTTTTATTTAACTGTTCGAGTTCGTAATCATAATTCTCACTTAAATTCAATTCTTTAGTTAGATCTTCGGCTTTTCCCACAAGTTCATTAACACTAAGGTTGTATTTCTTTTTAAGGAAATTAAGACTGCCTAACCTGTCTCTAATCTGCTCAATTCGCGCTGGATCAAAATTTATTCCATTTTTATAATTACTCAGGAAATCTGCCGCTTCTTTAATATTAACATATGAGTTCTCTAAATCCTCTACAAGCTTTGAAAAATCGTTGTCGTACCCCATAGCATTCCTGAGCTCTTTTAATGCCTGTGAGAGGCTTGCATATGTCCCCTGCTCATCTTCATAAAGTATTCTCAAAGAGTTTTCTACGCTTAAAGAAATGTCCTCCACGTTCTCAAGTTTTATCAGTTCATTTTCCAGTTGCTCTTCTTCACCGGTCTGAGGATTAACATTATTTATTTCTTTTAGCTGGAATTCCATCATATCTCTTTTTTCCTGCAGAGTATCCCGTTTACCGGCAAGTTCCTCATATTCATTCACCAGTTTCCTATAATCTTCGAATTCCACCCTGTAATCTACAAGTATTTTATTATCACCTATAAAATTATCCAGGATGCTTAAGTGTGTGTCTTTTTTTAGTAAGGATTGATGCTCATTCTGAGAATGGATATCGATTATAACATCACCTAAATCTTTTAAATCGTTGAGTTGTACTGGAGTATCATTGATAAAATTCCTGCTAACACCTTTTTCGCTCAATTCGCGCCTAATTATAACGTATCCCTCGTTAAGGTCTAATTCTCTTTTATTTAAAAAATGATGGACAGCTTTATTCTTTTTGAAATCAAAGCTTCCCTCAATGATAAGCTTGTTTTCGCCTTTCCTTATTAATGAATAATCAGCTCTCTCACCCAGAATCATAGATAATGCATCAAGTATTATACTCTTACCCGCGCCTGTCTCTCCCGTGAGTATATTGAGCCCTTTAGAGAAATCTATCTCAGCCTCTTTGATTATTAAATAATTCTTTATGTAAAGCTTGTCTATCATTTATTCTTTAAAAAAATCTTAGAACTTTTTAAGGAAGTCCTTTATAGTATTTAATATATAAATAATTTAGAAGTAAGCATAGTCCTGTTAGTACTGTTAAAAATATCATATACGGGGTTAATATGGTATGGATAAAGGAATTCACGAAAAAAGTTCTTAGACCTGAATGTTAATAAAGAGGTAGTACTTAGAGTACCATATAGACAAACTTGAATTTTCACGGATTTTTCTCTGAATATGTTAATAAGCCCGTGGTCTTTCGCCGGTTTTCAACAGCTTATTAGATTTGGTACCATAAAATAAAAAAGCCTCCCGAAAGAGGCTTTTTGAGTAAAAAAGTAATAACCGATAGGGAGTTACATATTCTTAATTTTTTCTGTGATGCCGTCGATCTGGCGCTTAACTTC
>JAEYVS010000129.1 GCA_023429265.1 Bacteroidota bacterium
TAATTTTTATAAGTAACATATCCACATAGGTCGATCCCGTACTCGCCGTTGAACCCGAAACATATACATTTCCCGAATCCCCAACTGTTACCGAAAGACCATCTTCGTTCGCGGTACCCGCATTATATGCTACCTGCCAGAGCAATGTCCCCGCTGCATTGTACTTCACTGCCAATAGGTCAGAGTTTGTATTCCTTATGTTACCGACTGCATAGATATTTCCTCCCCCGTCAACATAAACATCATTGAATTCATCATACCCATTACCTGTTCCATTGTGCGTTTTTACCCATTGCATTGTTCCTGAAGGATCATATTTAATGAGTACTGCATCTACATTTGCATTTCGTGCTGTTCCTATCACATATACATTTCCTGCATTATCTACTGCTATTCCATTCCCCACGTCTGAAGAGCTGTCACTTCCATTGTAGGTCCTTGCCCATTGAAATACTCCGGCAGAGTTATACTTAACAGTAAGAATATCAGTACCGGTAGTTTGACGTGAGGACAATCCGACAATGTATAAATTACCGGAATTATCACGCGCCATTGACGTGCTTCTATCTATCAGACTATCTGCTCCCCGGTAGTAACTTTGCCATTGTATATTTACCTGGGCGAAAGAATTTGCTGCACAAAATAGAAATAAGATAAAAAAAGTTTTCATTGATTTACCCTCGTATTTGTTTTAATAATGAGTAAAACTACGATCCCAAACTCAATTCACCAAAGAAATTATTCGGTAAATTTAGGAATATTATTTCCCGGAAATAACTTCACAGATTCCTAAATCATTTGATTTTAGCCATTTTATTAATGATTTTCAGCTTTGGATACACCTGAATTTAGGAGAATTTCCCGTGCAGAATTCTAAACTTATACAGGCATTAAAAAAGCTTAATACTAAAGAATTTCGAAGGTTTTCAGAGTTCGTAGATTCTCCATTCTTTAATAAGAATAAAAATGTACGGATACTGATGGAATCTCTCACTAAGTATTATCCTAAATTTGACAATCAAGATCTGACAGAAGAGAGCATCTACAAGAAAGTATTCCCCGGCATCAAATTCGATTATTTCAAAATAAGAAATCTGTTGTCTGAATTATTTCAACTTTATAAGGAATACCTTAAGATTATTTCATATGAGAAAAAATCAATCGAGGCTGAGATAAATCTACTGAGCGAACTTCACGAAAGGGAGCTGGATGTAGCATATCAGCAATCTGACAAAATTATTCAGAAATTTCTGAATGAATCCAAAGTCAAAGATGAGAAATATTTTTTCTTAAAGCACAATCTTGACAGGATAAATACTGCTCACTATAAATTCGAAAAATCAAAATATACTTTTGACAGCATCCAGACTGAGTTTGACAGCTTCCTTCAGTATTCATTGACCGGGCTCCTCCAGCACTATTCAAAGATGCTGCATAACAGAAATCACGGCAATATCAATTATAAAATGGATATGTTTGATGAAGTGGTTGAGTTCATCAAAGATAAGGTTTTTGAATATAGTCCCTCGTGTCAGATTTATAAGCAGATAATACTTGTAGAATTGAATAGGGATGAAAAAGATTACAAAAGATTATTAGCTTTAAAAGAGAAATATTCCGAAGAAATTTCAAAAGAGGACGTTTACAGCTTACTCCTTGTTATAAACTCCTTCGCAGTGCATCGATTAAAAATGGGAGATGAAAATTATTACAAAGATAGATTTATCGCGCTAAAGGAAATCATCGACAGAAAATTTTTTGGGGATGCTGTCTTATATCCGAATTTCATTACCACATATACAGCCGCCTGCATGGCAGAGGAAGATGAATGGGCAGAAAGCTTTAAAGATACCTACGGTGATAAGATAATCCCAAAAGAAGAACAGCCGAATACCATAGTTTATTGCGATGCTTTTGTAGCTTACAGGAAAGGTTACTACGAAAAAGCACTGGAACTCTTTGCAAAGACAAATTTTAAGCTGTTCTTATTCAAGGTAATGGTAAAAAGCTATGTATTGAGAATATATTACGAAAAGGATATGCACGAGCAGACTCTCAACGCGGTAGACGCATTCAGGCATTATCTAAAAAGTGAGAATATGATAGCGGAGGAACAAAAGACTGCTCACTACGATTTTTTGAGAAACATCACATCCCTCTCAAATTTAAAGCTGGAAAGAGATAAAAAGAAAAGATTCGTTGAAGCAAGGTCCATTAAGAAAAACATTACCGCTATGACAAACAATTCGCTAGGTATAAAAAATTGGCTTCTCCGAAAGGTAGAAGAATTTACATAGATCACCCTTCGTATACGAGAAATGCTATATATCCCGCATAAAGAATTAAAAATATCGTACCTTCTGCTTTTGTAAGTGTGTACATCCTGCCTGCAAAGATAAGTATTACCAGTAATAACGTCGCAAGCAAAACCACCCCAAGGTCTATCAGGCTGTGAGCGCTAAATACAAGCGGGTTAATGAGAGAGCTGACTCCCAGTATCCAGGTTATGTTAAATATATTTGAACCTACTACATTTCCAATTGCAATATCGGAGTTCTTCTTATAGGCTGCAACTGCGGATGTTGCAAGTT
>JAEYVS010000180.1 GCA_023429265.1 Bacteroidota bacterium
GCCGGTGTCCTTACCCAGGTTCATTATTCTCATCTGCTCGAGGAGTTCAGCGGAATTCCTGTAGTTAGGAGTGATCTCCTGGAGCTTTTCAAGGTTTTTAATAGCATCGCCATAATTTCCCTGCATACTATATATCTGGGCTATCTGGAAGTACCCGTCCGGAGCAAGAGGGTCGATTGCTATGCCTTTATTGATCTCGACAATGGCGGAATCGAGCTGACCGCGAATCATATGTATCAAACCCATATTATGGTGCGCAAGTACTGAATTATCACGTATCGATATGGCTTTGCGGAATCGCTTGATGGCTTCCTCAAACTTTAGATTTGCCTGCTGCTGCTGTCCCGTCTGCCATAGCTGGCTGCCTTCTGTTGCATAGATATTACCTGCATTGACAAGAAGCACGGTTCCATCGACACCATCCGCTGTGGAATATAAAGTGTTATTATCTTTCCAGTCCTGATTCCTCTGGAATGTGAGGACGGAGAAAATAATTATTACAATGAGAGATGCCCAAATGACGGCGTTCTTATTTTTGTTTGTCAGGTAATTCACCACCAGGTATGATATAAGCAATGTCAGCGCGAACGATGTCATATACAGGAACCGCTCCGCCATAAGGCTCATCGTAGGAACAATATTCATCACCGGGGCGAGTGAGATAAAGAAGAAAATTATGCAGAATGCAACCGGACCGAGATTCTTTCTGTACGCAAACACAGCCAGGCCTGTAAGCGCAATTACAAACACTATTGACCCGATCACAGCCCCATCTGCAAATGTATGCGCATCGGGAAGGAACCCGTTATAGTGATACAATAATCCTACCGGCGCAAAGAGGAGCTTAAAATATACCGGAATAGTTTTAACCATTGTGGCTATAACTGTGCCAAAATCCATATCTTTAAAGTACAGGTAGCTTTCTCTTTCGGGAATGTCGCTTAAAAGCCAGGTTCTCAGCAATAAATAAAAACCTGTAACCGCAAAGAACCAGCCATAGGCTTTCATATTATTTTTCAGATAATTCCAGCTCTTTCCACGGAATAAGAAATCGAACAGAATGAGGATCACCGGCATCGTGATAATCATTTCCTTTGAGAGGAGACCTATGAAATACAGTATCAATGCCCACACAAGCATCCGACCGGCATCCTCGCGGTCTGCCTGTTTCTTCGATTCCCGCGCTTTGTAATATCTTACATAGAATAGAAACGACGCAAAAAAGAATATCGTAACCATCGAATCGGTCCGTCCGCTGACCCAGCTGACTGCTTCGGTATGAATGGGATGCACCAGGAATACCAGCGTTCCTATGAGTGACCCAATGAGCCCGTACTTTTTCCCTTTGAATAATTCTTGCAGCAAAGCAAAAAGGATGAGACAGGCTATTATGTGTATTAGTATGTTAGTCAGGTGAAAGCCCCATGGGTCGAGTTCCCAGAGCGCGTAATCTATATTGTATGTAGTGGAAACTATGGGACGGTAGTAGCGCCCAATGACCTTATGGAATCCATCTTCCGCTGTAAAATAATCCGGGATGGTGGAAAGCGTCTGTATGGACAGGTTATTCTGTACCACGCTCTCATCATCGAATACAAATTCGTTTTCGAGTGTATTAAAAAATAGTATCAGCCCAGCTATGATGATTATGAAGTAGCAGTGAATGGGTTTTAGATTATCGAACAAATTTAAAGATATTTAATTTTAATATTGGTTATTAAAAGTATCTCCAGTGTAGTAAATACATTGAGAAAAACCTTAAATTTTATCAATTTAGGTTAAATGTAATATTATAACAATTTAATTACGAAACTGTGAGAATAATTCCGGGAATTTTAACTTTTTTCGCGCTTAGCCTAATGCTGTGCTTAGGGTCGAACGCGCAGGACAGGTATGTAAAAGCAATAATGCCGGCGCCGGTACTGAATACCGTGGATTTCAGGTCGGTATTCGGGGGTGAATCAGGTACGGAAGTGAAGCGCGATAACCAGGGACTGATACGAGAGCTGGAATTTATTGCATTGCCCAATACGCTGTTTAAAATTAATGCTGAATATACTGACGGTGAAACTCTTATCTATGAAGTTACTACGAAGGACTATCCATATACATCCACTCAGCTTTTTATCGACAGCAGATTCGTAATGGATGCCGAGAATGCTTCAGACCGCTCTGAAGCTCTACCCACAAAAGAAGAGATCATCTCACGTATGGAAAAGGTGGACGGCTATCAATATATGTGGGGCGGGAATTTCGCCGATGGGATCAAACAGCTTGTGGAATATTACGCTCCTTCATCGGAGATATCGGCTCCGCTGAAAAGTCAATGGTGCCTCGAAGGTGTGGACTGCTCGGGGCTGCTGTACCAGGCGACGAACGGTAACACTCCGAGAAATACTTCATCGCTCGTTTATTATGGCGAAGCAGTAGATGTGGAAGCTAAGACACCAGAGGAGATAGCCGCGTCACTCGAGCCTCTCGACCTTATCGTGTGGAAAGGTCACGTAATAATAGTCATTGATAAGAACACCGTAATCGAAAGCTCAAATCCTGAAGGAGTACATAAGACAAACCTGATAGATAGATTATATTCGGTGATGAATGACAGAACAGGCGTGAATGACTACGACAGCTATAACGGAAAAAGGTTCGTGATCCGACGCTGGCACAATAATTAATTTTCAATTCACAATTCTTAAATAGACAAATTACACTAACAAAAGCGCCCATCTAAACAAACTGAGCGCTCTAAATTTTTGTCATTGCGAGGAAGTAAAGCGACCGTGGCAATCCCCGTATTATATATATTGTCTATTGATTATTGACAATTGATCATTTAACCAGTACCATCCTTCTCGTCTGCTCGAAATTACCGGCCTTGATCTTATAATAATATATTCCTGATGCAAGATTTGACCCGTTAAATCCAACAATGTATCTTCCCGCGTTCTTAACTTCATTCACCAGCTCTGCAATTTCACGCCCAAGCATGTCATAAACTTTAATGCTTACAAATACATCATTTGGGATGTCGTATTGAATATTAGTCGTTGGGTTAAAAGGATTGGGATAGTTTTGGTTCAAAGCAAATGATGAAGGCATATCATTCTCTATGCCCATTGGACGGTCCGGGTCTATGGGACCGCCATTTTCCTCTGATCCCAATGTCGAGACAAAGTCTGAATAGACAGATTGGTCGAGATGTTCATCAACTGCCTTTATCATATATCTGACGGGATAGGGATGATAGTTTGGTCCGGGATCACCCACTGAACAATAGTATAAATGAATATCAGTATCAATATATTCCGGTGTTAAATTTTCATTTATGTATATGTCATCAATTTCTGAATAAACAAAACTAGTACCATAAATTGACGGATAAGTTGCCCTAAAGATCTTATATCTTTTTTGATACGAGGATTGCTCTCCTGAGCCTACTAATACACGCATATCAGGCTCCATATTGTGGTTCCACGTTAATTTAGGAAAGCATTCTTCACCATTGTTATATTCTTGAACTTTTAACCCCATAGGACGGGAAGGAGGAGTCGCTTCTAAAATAACATCCAAATCTGTAGTGCCCCCTGTTACTTCGTCATCTTTATATATTTTCAGGCTTGCGTGTTGCTGCTTTCACCATACAGCCAGATGAACACACCTGAATACTCATTATTCCACGTGTTTGTGCTTGGACTTGAGTATGGTGAAAACACCTCATTGTAACCCACACGCCAGGCATCAAAACGATCACCTTTTCCTGCTCTGGAGGTGTAAATATCTTCATCATTGGTGTATAACCTATTAGTTCCATCACCATGAAGGGACTGATGAAGCTTTCCAACACTTCCCCAGTTTCCATTCAGTCCGTCAACTGATTTATCATCCCGGTTAGAGTAAACATTACTATTGGTTGAGATATCGTTGTCATAAGATATACTAGTCTTTACTAAAATAGGAAGTGTTTGCGGATCTTGACTTTGGGGATTTACCCAATCGGGGTAAAATGTTCCATTTGTTTGCCAATTATACAAACCATCAGCGCATTCTAAATCTATATTAGGCGGCCAAGTTGTGTAAGGGGAACCTGAATGATAAATATATAATCCCTTCCCATATTCAAAATTAATGATTCTATATGGATCATCGCGAGCTGTGTCTCCGAACATTATTCTGTCATAATCCGATACTTTATTTCTATAAGTCAATAGAAAGAAATCACTACTGCTCATTGGCACTTCCAAAACTTCACCTGTTTGATTTGAATTTCTTGCTGACCAATCCCCAATAGTATATGTATTGCTTGAAGAATAATTCACTACTTGAGCATCCATATACCCTAACCTAATTGCGGCAAATGGGTTCATTCTCATGTCAATACCACGAGGTTTCTCTGTACCCATCATAACGTCATAATTACAATGCGAACCTTGAATGTAATGTCCTAATTCGTGTGCCTGAACATTTGTTAAAGATACTTTACTAAACGGAGCATAAGGAGTGTATGTTTGTGTAACAGGGTCATATGCTCTACCGGGAGTATATCTACAACCTGAACCTTCAAATCCATAATACGGGTTTACAATCTTATTATTGTTTGTCGTAAATGAACTTCCTCCAAGTTCAGCAATGCTGCCGGGATTCAAATCAACACCATGCCTCCAGGTTCTATGAACTATATAGATCATGTCAATGTAATCATCTTCAATGTATTCATATGAATTGGTAATTGGATCCCATCTATCATAATCATTCCAGGTAAATCCCTGAATAGCTTGAACTTTATTATATATCTCATTATTAATTGCAGTCTGCTGGCCTGTCTGATAATATTCAAAGTCATTATCAAGAATAATGTTGTAAGCTTTACCGGTTACGTGAAATTTGCCTCTTGAAACCTCCATAAAATAATCACTCCATGTTTCCTCTTCCGCATCATAGGCGTTCCACCAGTTGCTGCCATAATTTGTGCTTCTGTTCTCAGCTAGAATATCATCCATATATATAGGGGCTCCTCCAGCAGGCCAGTTAGTGTTATTAGGATCACTATCATCTTTGTCAAATTGAACAAAAATTACCAGTATTCTAAATTCTCCGACATTTGAGCTGGTTCCCGCATAACCGATAGTTTTCTCAGGCTTGTATGAACCACCAACAGAAAGTGGAGAATCAGTTGAGGTTAATTCCTCACAAGATAAACCATTCATCATGTCATATTCTTGAGCTTTCGTATAATTACTCATAATTATTAAAACCAATATTAATTTTAATTTTAAAATGTTCATTATTTTGGATTTTAAGTTGATTTTTAAAAAATTAATTTTAAAACAAAAGGGTGAGAACTAAAATCATCATATGATTTTACTCTTTAATCTAATCCTTGCAGGGAATTTTTAAGGAGCTCTCGCCCTTTATTTAAATCTTATATTATCTGGTGGTGTATTCATTTGCTTCTACTTCATTTAATTAAAGTAAATTTTTTAGAAATGGATTTATCACCGGAGTACAAACGATATAAATAAGTTCCGGAAGAAAGCTTACTTGCGTAATAGGTGATTTTATACTCTCCGGCATTTTTATATCCATAATCTTCAAATTCTATTAATCTTCCCAGCATATCATAGATCTCAATTTTTATAAAAGTTCTTTCTTTTATATTGAATTTTATGATAGTGCTGCCGTTAAAAGGGTTGGGGTAATTTTGCTCAAGTGTAAAGCGCGAAGGCACTTCATTTGAAATGTTTGAAATGCTCACTAAAGGACCTCCTCCATTGGTAGTAAAAAGGATTTTCGTTGCGGCTCCCACTGCCCAACCAATCGTGTCATTTACGAAATGAATATCCTCTATGAAGCCCTGATTAAAATGTGACATATCCTGTTGATACCAATTAATTCCTCCGTTTGTAGTTTTGAGTAGATACCCAAATGAACCTCCTATCCAACCGGTATCATTATTCATGAATTTTATTGAGTAACTGTCGTCAATGTATGGAACAATAGATACACTATCCCATGTACTTCCAAAATTAGTTGTTTTGTAAACTTGATTTGAGAATCTTCCAACGATATAACCTGTATCAGAATCAATAAAACTAATTTCATCAAACCTATTTGTTTCTATCCATATAGTCTCCCATGTCATACCTCCATCGGATGTTTTATAAACACTTCCATCCCCGGAAATAATACCATCCAGATCATTTCTGAAATACATATCATAAAACCATGAGGATTTTGGAATCGAAATCTGGGTGAAATTAAAACCACCATTAGTGGTTTTAAGAACGTATTGCCCACTTCCCGCAATAAATCCTGTATCTTGATTTAGAAAAAAGGTACTGTAATAACTTGGCCCACTTTGTTCTTCACTTAAAATTTGCCAATTTGTACCTCCAGTAGTAGATTTTAAAATTAGTTGAAATTGACCGACTATATACAATGTATTTTCGTCTACTACCGCGATTCTATCAAGTCTTCTGCTAACGCCTGAATTTTGTTGAAACCAGTTCTGACCTTGATTAGTTGTTTTTAAAATTAATCCTCCACTCCCACATACCCAGCCCGTTTGATCGTTTGCAAAATTTACATCTTCGAGATTGACAAATTCTGTTACCTGGTACTGCTGTACCCACTGAGATTGGACTGTCCCGCAAATCAAAAAGAACAGCAAAATAAGTATAAGAATTTTTTTCATAATATTTCTATTTTATCAAAGTAAATTTTCTGGTTTGAGACCTTTCCCCGGAGTATAACCTGTAAAAATATACTCCCGAAGAAAGCTTATCCGCGTTATAGTTAATTTTATATCACCTGCGGTTTTACCCAACTCTCTCCTCCATTCGTGCTCTTTAGTATTCTGCCATAATTCCCTGCGCAGTAAACTATATTTGAATCTACAATAGATATATCCCGCAGAGCATAGCTAAAAGGAATGGGTTTGCTAACCCAGTTTGTTCCGCCGTTAGTAGTTTTAAGAATTGTATTAATTCCGCATATAAATCCGGTATTCTCGTTCAGGAATTCTACATTCCTAAACTCCTGGGTTAAGACTCCCGACTGCTGGTGAACCCACTGAGCGGAACTATGGTTTGAATGTAGAAATATGAATAATATTAGTGGTAATAATCTTCTCATTGCGTTGGTTGAAATTTCCCTGATGTTTTAAAAGTTAGGGTAATAATAAATAAATATCAATTGTTTAACATATAAAAAATACTTTTTTTATTTAATAAAAAGCATCTTTTACTGCATTTCCAGTGAAATTCGTGGCTAAAGCCTTTCAACTTTCAACTTTTAACTTTAAACTAAATTATGCCTTGACAATCAACGTAAATATTACTATATTTGTATTGATTTGAACGTAGTTTATTTCCGTTCTTTGACGTATAAAATATTTCCTACATCGCAGGCGACGTCACAGCTTGTCCCGATAAATCGGGGCGACGTCGCTGAATAAAGTCCTCAATATAATGGCTATTAAAAAAATTAGTGAAATTCGTGATAATTGGTGAGAATTCGTGGTATGTCTTTTAAAAGCAGTCGGGAAAAAAAACTTCTCCGGGAAACACCGTTTGGGAAACCCCTGTTTTTACAAACCAAATTTTCGAACCGAACAGTAAAATTTTCTAAATAACTAATAAAACAATCAAACCATTTCAAAACCTCAAACTACCAAATTATGAAAAACCAATGCATTAAAAATAATAGTCTCACTGCTATTTTTTATCTCAATGTTAAATCAACATCACCGCCATAGCAAATAAAAAAAGCGGACTCTCGCCCGCTCTAATACTTTTAACTTTATACTTTTAACTTTAAACTACGCTACCTTCTGCTGCCCATTAGTCTTAGCAATAACAGGAACAGGTTGATGAAGTCCAGGTAAAGTTTTAACGCTCCCATTATTGCGCCTTTTTTTCCTTCTTCGCTGCTGCCATCTACTTCCTGAGCCATTCTTTTTATCTGCTGAGTGTCATAAGCTGTAAGTCCCACAAAAACAAAAATACCGACATAAGTTATGAGCCAGTACAGTGTGGAGTTAGCCCAGAAAAGATTTACCACCGAGCCCAGCACAACGCCGATGAGGCCCATATAAAGAAATGACCCGAAACGTGACAGGTCGATCTTTGTAATGTAGCCGAATATGCTCATCCCGGCGAACATTCCCGCGCAGACAAAGAATGTCATATAAACCGACGCGCTCGTATAAACCATAAATACAACCGACATTGTCAGCCCGTTCAGGAATGCGTAAAAGAAGAACCCCAGTATAGCAATTATTGCGGGTATCTTGTTTATCGCCCACGAGAGCGCGAATACAAAAATAAGCTCGAATATTAACAGCCCGTAGAACACAAAAATGTACTTCGCGAAAAAGTACGGGACTATGAATTCCGATACGAGGTATGCCACGAAGCCAGTAATGGCGAGTCCTATCGCCATCCAGTTATAAACATTAAGCAGGAAAGTCCTCGACACCTTTGCCTCTGTCTGGTCCGGCGAGGTGGTATACCTGCTAATATAATCCTGATCCAAAATATTTTTCTCCTTTAGTTAATTACCGCTAAAATAATGTTATTACCATTAAAATAAATGGAAAATATTTATAAAATGTTAAAACATTGATCCTTACGGCATTGGTTCCATCCCCATAGCAGCCCACTCTTCTTTAGCCGGACCATAAAATCCGGGTACGATAAGCCCCGCTTGTCTCATCAGGACTGTCATTTGTCCGCGGTGGTGAGCCTGGTGCATAATGAGATTTGTGAGGGACTGTCCTTTCTTCCAGGGTTCTCCGTACATATCGTCCTCTTCTTCGAGCATCGAGTCATTCCAGTGCTGCTTGAGTTCTGATGCAAGGGATTCTGCTGCTACTTTATACGCAGCTGCAATATCTGCGGCATTTGCAGGGACGGGAGCATCTTCCGCGGGACCGTTTACTTTGAGCCCGGTTTTTCCCATCAGCTCCGGGATGGTAATTGCCGTATGCCACGCGATAAATCCGAGGGAACGGCCGTCCGGGGTGACCCTTTGATCAAGGGACTCATCGGTAAGATTCTGCAGAACTTTTAACGTTGATGAGCTTTCGTAAGCCCAGGCGTTTAAAAAATCGTCGATTGATCTGTACATTTTGTTGAATTTTTAATGGTTTTACAAATATACAAATTTTAGATGAAAAAATTTAAGTGAATGTATTGTATTATTAAATATAAATTTATATTATTAAATAACTTTTAATAAAATACTACCAATGACAAAGAAATCATTTTTAAGTTTTGTTCTTCTGACTATTCTTTTGGCAGGTAATATCTCTTATTCTCAATCGGTGAATAGCAAATTTTCCATTAATGCTTTTGCCGGAGAAATAATTCCCGTAGGAAAGATGGGGAATTATAACGGTAATAGTTTTACACTGGGATTAGAAGGTAATTATAAGATTTACGAGAATCTTAGTATAAGCGCAAATTTTGCTTATTCCAATCTAAATCCCTATAGAGGTACATTTACTGAAACAAGCATTCCTTACACAGATATTTATCAAATTACTACAGGTCTAAAACCACAGATTTATAAAACGGGGAAATTTACTTTTTATTCTGTGCTGGAAGGCGGAGTATATCTATTAAACAGAAGAACTCTTTCTGATGAAACAAACTCTCAAACTTTATTTGGAGCAAACTTAGATGTCGGCACCAACTATATGTTGGGAAATAACCTTAATCTTTTTTTAGAGCCGAAATTTCATAATGTATTCGGTGATGAAAATTTATCCTATTGCATTCCAGGGCGGAGCGGCAATTAATTTCTGATCTACTTAAAGCTATAGTTCGGGGCTTCCTTGGTGACTTTTACGTCGTGGGGGTGTGATTCTTTGAGGCCTGCATTCGTGATCTGCACG
>JAEYVS010000191.1 GCA_023429265.1 Bacteroidota bacterium
CTCTAAGAGATAATTCTCGCAGTGAATTGTATTATATAGATTTTTTAAAAAACACATATCTCCCGATCTTTTCTTACCCGTGTCCCTGAATTAGGGATGTAAGAAAGGAGTTGACGGAGGTAGAAGCTCCGGAAAAATAAATTTCCGGGGATAACAAAAGCCAAATCTCATTAGTACCCATAAATAAACGGCTGCAGCCTGCAGCGCGGTTTACTTCACACACAGAGATACAGGGCTTTTATGTAAAACACAGGAAAACATAATGGCAAAAATTCAAATCGAAGATCTTTTACTTGCAGGGTCACATTTCGGTCACCTTACAAGAAGATGGAACCCAAAAATGAAGAAGTATATCTTCATGGACAGAAACGGGATCCACATCATTGACTTAAAAAAGACAGTATCATTGCTGGAGGATGCTTATAATTCAATTATAAACATCACAGCTCAGGGCAAGAAATTACTATTTGTAGGAACCAAAAAGCAAGCGAAGGCAATAATCCGCGAGCAGGCGGAAAGATGCGGCGCATTCTATGTATCTGAAAGATGGCTTGGCGGAATGTTAACAAACTTTAATACGGTAAGAAAGAGCATTAAAAAGCTTTCTAACCTCCAGAAGATGGAAACAGACGGAACTCTGGACAATTTCGTAAAGAAGGAGCGTCTGATAATGATGAGGGACAAGGAAAAGCTTGAGAGAGTATTGAGCGGTATTTCAGACATGACAAAGCTGCCGGGAGCAATATTCCTGGTGGACGTAAAGAAGGAACACATTGCAATTGATGAAGCAAGGAAGCTAAGGATCCCGGTATATGCAATAGTAGATACCAACGTGGATCCGGACTTAGTTGACTATCCGATCCCTGCTAATGACGATGCAGTAAAATCGATAGAGATAGTAACCAGGGTCATCGCTGACGCGGTTATAGAGGGAACCGAAGTAGCAAAAGAAAAGAGAATTGAAGAATCCGAAGAGATGAAAGAGAAAGTGGAAGAGACATTTGATAAAGAAGATAAGAGGAAGTAATCAGTAAGTTTTAAAAATTCAAAATACGGACAATCATAAAATGGAAATTACAGTAGATCTAATAAAAGAATTACGCGCAAAGACGAGCGCGGGGATGGCTGACTGCAAGAAGGCACTTGAGGAAGCAGGCGGCGACATGGAGAAGGCAATTGAATATCTGAGGAAAAAAGGCGCAGCTCTTGCGACAAAGAGAGCTGACAAGGCGGCAAACGAAGGCGCAATCAAAGCAAAGATTAGCGACGATAAAAAGACAGGTGTGATAATAGAAGTGAACTGCGAAACGGATTTTGTTTCCAAAGGAGATGACTTCCAGAATTTCGCTGACAGCATAGCAAAAGCAGCCCTGGACAATAATCCCGGAAGTGTAGAGGAATTATTAAATTCAAGTGTTGACGGGCTGACAGTACAGCAAAGAATAGATGAGATGATGGGTAAAGTAGGTGAGAAGATAGAGCTAAAGGATTCTAAAAGGGTAACGGTTGAAGACGGGTTTGTAAGTCATTACATCCACTTCGGCAGCAAACTTGGTTCACTTATCGGCATTAAGGGCGAAGCTACAGATGAATCTGTGGACATCGGAAATAAGATAGCAATGCAGGTAGTAGCAATGAATCCGATTGCGATCAAAAGAGAAGATATCTCCGAAGATACGATCAATAAGGAAAAAGACATTTACATAACGCAATCGAAGAACGAAGGAAAGCCGGAAAATATCATCGACAAGATCGTCGCCAATAAGGTAGAGAAATTTTACCAGGACAGCACGCTGCTCGAGCAGGAATATATCCAGGATGCGGATAAGACTGTTCAGGGATTGCTCGATGCATATGAAAAGAAGACCGGTAATAAGCTGGAAATCACTGATATGGTAAGATTACAGTTAGGATAAGCTAAAATTTTAACAGGAAAAATTTGTCGCTGAAATATAACAGAATACTTCTAAAGCTAAGCGGTGAAGCTCTTTTGGGAAAGCAGAACTTTGGCATAGACTCCGATGTAGTGGAGCACATTGCTGATGAGATTGCTTCGATAAAGGATACCGGTATAGAGATAGGAATAGTCATAGGCGGCGGCAATATTTACCGCGGACTATCGGCAGCTCAACAGGGAGTAGACAGGGTGACAGGTGACCAGATGGGTATGCTTGCCACGGTAATAAACTCACTTGCCCTGCAGAACTCGCTTGAGATAAGGGGTATTTATACAAGGGTTCTTTCTGCAATAAAGATGGATGAGATAGCCGAACCTTTCATAAGGAGGAGAGCTATCAGACACATGGAAAAGAAGAGGCTTGTGATATTCGCGGCAGGAACGGGGAGCCCTTATTTTACGACGGATACTGCAGCCGCCCTCAGAGCCATCGAAGTAAAGGCAGACGTGATCATCAAAGGAACGAAGGTGGACGGCGTATATGATGCCGACCCCGAGAAGGTCGCTGATGCTACAATGTTTGACAGTCTGAGCTACAGGGATGTAATGGAGAAGAATCTTCGCGTAATGGATATGACTGCGATCACGCTTTGCGAAGAGAATAACCTTCCGATACAGGTTTTTAACATGAACGGGAAGGGCAATCTGAAGAGGCTTATATCAGGCGAGAAAATTGGTACTGTTATTTCATAATATTTGAAATAGATTTTAGAACAAAAGTTATCTAAAAATGATCAAGGATATCTTAAAAGAAGCTAATGACAGGATGGGTAAAGCCGTTGACCACGTGAAGAGTGAAATGATGAAGATCAGGACAGGTAAAGCCAGCGTGAGCATGCTCGACAGCGTAAAGGTGGATTATTACGGAACTCCTACCCCCATATCACAGGTAGCAAACATCAGCACCCCTGATTTTCATACCATCACGGTGCAGCCCTGGGATAAAACGGTAATACCGGTAATCGAAAAGGCAATAATGGCTTCAGACATGGGGTTAAATCCCGCAAATGACGGCAACCTCATAAGGATACCAATACCGGCGCTGAATGAAGAAAGAAGGAAAGAGATGGTGAAGATGGTGAAGAAGACCGCAGAAGAGGGAAAGATCGCCGTAAGAAATATCAGGCGTGATGATATGGAAAAGCTGAAGAAGACTGAGAAGGAAGATCACATTTCCGAGGATGAAAGAAAGCACGGGGAGACAGAATTGCAGAAGCTGACAGATAATCATACTAAAGAGATAGACAGGCTGACGGATGCCAAAGAGAAGGAAGTAATGGAGGTTTAAAATATAAACCTTATGCGATGCGTAATTTCTGGTTTATTATTTATAATTCATTTATAATACCGGCTTTGTGGCTGGGCTTCAGGGTATACGCGATCTTTAATTCAAAAGTCAGACGAGGTTTAAAAGGCAGAAGGGGTTTACTCAAGAATTTGGGTAAATCCCTTCCTCATTTTAGAAAAGGTCATAAAAGGGTATTGATCCATTGCTCGTCGCTTGGAGAGTACCAGCAGGCAATTCCCCTGATGGAAGAGATGCAGGGCAGGAAATTCGACATTACCGTGAGTTTTTTTTCACCGTCGGGGTATGAGAACTCAAAATTACCATTTCCTGATATAATGAAGATATACATACCATTCGATACGGTGAAAAATGTTCGTAGATTTTTATATGCAGCGGGATTTGATACGATAATTTTCATGCGGTATGACCTGTGGTATAACCTGGTCTATGAAGCTAAAAACCGCGGGATAAAACTTATAATGGCTAACGCGAGGCTGGATGAGAAGGATATATTCTGGAAAGTACCGGTATTGAATACCTTTAAGAAGACGCTGTACAATATGGTAGATACTATCTTTGTCATAGACGAGGAGGACAGGGATAACTACTCAAAATATCTGGATACGAGCCAAACAGAAATAAAGATGGTTGGTGACTCAAAATATGAAAGGGTATATGCAGCTGCCACAAAGAAACTGGACGAGGGATTGATAAAAGCGGAGGTGATAAAAGATAAGAAGGTGTTTGTGATAGGGAGCTCCTGGAAGGATGATGAGGATATTGTGCTGCCTGTGATTGACAAAGTTATTGAATTTGAGAAGGACCTGCTGACATTCCTGGTGCCGCACGAACCGAAAGAGAAAAAAATAGATATTATTGAAAAGACCATAAAAGAAAAGTATCCGAATATAATGGCAATAAGATTTTCAAATATGGAGAATTATGACGGGGAAAACCTGATAATAGTGGATAGAATAGGGATATTGATGAGCCTGTATTCAATAGCGTATGTGAGCTATGTGGGAGGCGGATTAAAATCAGGGCTTCATAATATACTGGAACCTGCTATATTTAACATGCCTGTATTTTTTGGCAATAAGGTGAAAAATTCCGATGAAGACGTGATGCTGCTGAAAAGCGGATGCGGTAAAGTGGTGGAAGACCAGAGGGGATTTTACAAGAATTTCAGGGCAGTGCTAAAGGATCCGGAGCTCAGGGATTCTATGGGAAGAGGCTGCAGGTATGTATTCGAGGGGACTCTGGGTACGGCAAAAAAAATAGTAGAAACAATAAATTAGAAAATATAATGTTTGACAGACAAAAATTCATAAATGAATCACTGACAGAAAGCGCTGA
>JAEYVS010000195.1 GCA_023429265.1 Bacteroidota bacterium
CTCATAATGATTTCGTTTACCAGGTGTCCCAGAGAGGAGCTGTTTTTGGAAAAGATAATAACTGGACGCATTCCGACCTTCCAAAATTCCGTGAAGGCGGTCTTGATGTGCAGGTGTTTTCCGCGTGGATACCAATGAGTAAGATAAGGCGGTCTTATGATTTTGTGCTTGGACAGATCGACATTCTCAAAGGCTTTGAAAGAGCGAATCCTGACGATATCGAATTCGCTAACAGCTATGAGGATATCTTACGTATAGTAAATGAAGGAAAAATATGCGGAATGATCGGAGTTGAAGGCGGTACAGTGGTGGAAAGCGATCTGGACAATATCAACAGGCTCTTTGATATGGGTGTCAGATACATAGGGCTTACCTGGAACAATTCAAACCTGATTGGCACGTCTGCCCGCGATGAAACCGAACGCGGTATCGGAGGTCTCACAGATTTTGGTTTTGACGTAATTAAAAGAATGGATGAAGTAGGAATGCTTATCGACGTATCACATCTTGGTGAAGCTTCATTTTGGGATGTGATAAAAACAACAAAGAACCCCATCATCGCTTCTCATTCGAATTCATACTCAATACATCCTCATTATAGAAATCTCACCGACGAGCAGATCAAAGCTATAGCTGAAGGCGGTGGTGTGATACAGGTAAATTTCCACAGGTCATTTCTTGGAGAAGCCTCTCTTCAAAGAGTGTTTGAACATATCGACTACATAAAGAATCTTGTCGGCGTAGATTACATTGGAATAGGCTCGGACTTCGATGGAGGAATAGATACACCATCCGAACTTTCAGATGCAACTATGTATCCTAATCTCACCAAAAAGCTTCTTTCCGAAGGCTACACACAGGAAGAAGTAAGAAAGATCCTCGGACTGAATTTCCTCAGAGTTTTTAAACGTGTTTGCGGGTAGAAATAACAGCAGTTTATTCCTATCTATGTCACTTTTGATGGGATTTAAAATTTATTTCTCTTAATTTTACCTAACTCTACATCCTCAATACATATTTTTAGTAAAAAATTTTAAAACCAAAAAGGAGTAAGGCATGAAATTGATCATTTCTACAGTCTTAGGTTTTATAGTGCTTTTTTTACTGGGATGGCTGTTTTATGGAATTTTGTTTATGGATTATTTTGCGGAGGGATATAAATTTATAGCGAGGGCGATGGAATCCTTCAGATGGTGGGCTTTGATCGTAGCCAACTTAACTCAGGCTCTTCTTATCAGCATCATTTACAACAAATTCTTTAATAAAGGAGGCTCTCCTTTAATGCAGGGGTTGACCTGCGGATTCTGGCTGGGAATGATAATGACACTTCCTCACGTATTTTATAATTTTGCAAGCTTTGCCATTCCTGACGGGATGACTGTTCTGGTGGATGGCATTATCGGTGGTTTCTGCGCTATGGTCGCGTCGGTTGTAATAGCATTGGTTTACGGGAAACCCGGTGCTGTAAAGGAAACTGTTACTGCGTAAAGTATTTATTTAGATTTTAGAAAAGCATCTTATGTTTATGATGCTTTTTACATTTAATGGTCAAGAATTTGAGACCCTGAGAATAATGCTCTAGAAAAAAGGTAATTATACTGTTGCTTTTAACTAAAAAAATAAAAATCTTTAAAGTGGAATATATTATTATCAGCTTGAAGTAAAAAACGGCGATAGAATAGTATATTTCAATGGTTTAGAGAATGGTACTCATAATATAAAACAACAGGTGAAAACATTTTTTACATTGATAGTTTTTTTAAATTTGATTAACAATGCCTATTCCCAACAGGGTTGGTTACAAAGAAACATGGGTACCGGAAATTTGGTCTCAGTTGATTTTGTAGACAGTCAAACAGGATATATATTCAAGGATAGGCATTTACTTAAAACAACAGACGGCGGTATTAATTGGATTTCAACACCTTTGAATATTCCAAATGATGTTATTGTTGAAAGAGGCATGTTTCTTGATAATAACATAGGAATTTTTAATATAAAAAGTAAAGTAGTTTACTGGAGTGGAGGTTTGTATGTTACTACTGACGGAGGTTCAAATTGGAATTATTATTCCCCAACTGCCGATGGAAGTTTGGATTTACAAAGTTGTACAATGATTTCTGAAACTAACGGGTTTGCTTCTGGTGTAGATGTTGACATATTAGACATACCAGTAACGCCAGTCATTTATAAAACAACTAATTCAGGTTTAAATTGGTTTTTAGCAGATATTGGGGGAGGGGCAAATAATTATGCCGATATAATGTTTATAAACCCTACAACTGGATTTCAATGCAGATTTTCAATACTTAAAACAACCAACAGTGGTTCAAGTTGGTTTTTACACTCACAAACTTTTAGTCAAAAAACAAAATTCGCAAAAAACTTTGGGGATACAATGTATATGTCATCTGCTACTGGGAATGTAGCTAAAAGTATTAATCTTGGTGCAAACTGGATAGATTATTATACAGGCGTTAATAAAACCTTAACTGACATTTTTTTTATAGATAATCAAAATGGATTTGCTATTGGTGATACTGGTGCCATAGTTAAAACAACAAATGGCGGAATAAACTGGACTATTCAAAATTCAGGTACAACAAAACGTCTTAACGAAGTCTGGTTTATTAATAATGATACAGGATTTATTGCCGGAGACAGTGGATTACTTCTAGTTACCTATAATGGCGGCGTTACGTCCCTTTCTCAAAACAATCAATTAATTCCTGGGCAATTTATTCTATATCAAAATTTCCCCAATCCGTTTAATCCGTCCACTTCTATGCGTTTTGATATACCGCGGCATTCTGACGTGAAGCTTACTGTTTATAATCTTTTAGGCAAAGAGGTTAAGATATTAGTCAATGAATCCCTGGACCCGGGATCATATGAGTATAAATTTGATGCGGGTGGATTGCCAAGCGGTATTTATTATTTTCAACTTAAATCCACCAATATATTACAAACGAAAAAAATGGTGGTAGTTAAATAATTTTACAATTTCAATATTTTAGAAAAACGAAACTACTTAGAAAAGCATCTTATTTTTATGATGCTTTTTTTATTTTAGATACATGAAGATTCTGGAAATAAATCTCCAAACCCGTGTTTTAGATGAGCTCGTGGGGTTTTATGGCGGACTCCTCGGAATGGATACCTCAACCGATAAAAGCAGGCTAAGCATAAAATCCGGGCATTCTACACTCAGTTTTGATGAAGTTTCATCAGAGAAAAATCCGTTTTATCACTTTGCTTTTAATATTCCGGAAAATCAGCTGGATAATGCTATTGATTGGTTGAATGACAAAGTGGATCTCATACCTCTTAAAGGAGAAACAATATTTGATTTTAAAGCATGGGATGCTCATTCTATTTACTTTTATGACCCTGCGGGAAATATTGTTGAGTTCATTGCGCGGCACCGCCTCAAAAATTCATCCACAAAACCCTTTACAGGTAAAAGCATTCTATCCATCAGCGAAATGGGGATGCCTGTGAAAAAAGTAAAACCCTTTTTCCAAAAGTTGTACGATGACCTTAGTCTGCCATTATTTACCGGTGACCTCAAGACTTTTACCGCGGCAGGAGATGATGAAGGGCTTCTGATTATTGTACCGGAAGAAAGAAAATGGTTTCCGGATTGTCCCCGCGCTGAGATATTCCCTATCGACATCACTCTTTCAGGAACCGTGGACAGGGAAATCAGGTTCGAGGAGTATGAATATACAATACGAACCATTGCTAATTAAAAGGTATCGAATTGAACAAAATCCATAATTATTATATATTAGCTAAGACAATGAAAATATTCTGAATATGACAGATAACAAGAATCACAAGATAGAAGTATCTGAAGAAGAGATAATTGAAAGAATAGAAAAAGAGGGCGACGAAGCAACTCCAAAAACTATCGACAATGTTATCCTCCACGAGGATGACATCGAAAAAAAGAGTAAACGCCTGAATAAAGATAAGTTTGGGAAGCTTTATAAGCAGGTTAGACTGGCTCTCCAGATGATAAGAGATTTTAAGGCAAAGAGATATACAATGGTGCCCTGGAGAACAATGGCTTTGATCTCCGTGGGGATATTGTATTTTCTCAATCCAATGGACATTATGCCGGATATTATACCCATACTCGGATTAACCGATGATGCCATAGCCCTGGCAGCGATCTTTAAATCAATACAATCAGACCTCAAGCTCTACTGTGAGTGGCGCGGGCTTGACCTTGATGAATACTTTTAAATCTTAATACTACTATTGAAAGACACAATTAATGTTCTATTCATAGGTGACATAATTGGTGAGCCCGGGTTTAACCTAACAAAATCCCTCCTTCCAAGCTTTACCTCAAAGTATAAAACCGACTTTGTAATTGCTAATGCCGAGAATATTACCGAAGGAATGGGAACACTGGAAAAGGATGCCAAAGCTTTACTCGGGCTTGGCATTAATGTCCTTACCGGCGGTAACCATACAATGGATAAAATACAATCACACAAGTACTTCCACGAGGCTAATGATGTCCTGAGACCACTCAATTATCCCAAAGGCGTTTATGGGAGAGGTTATGGCATATATAAAATTCCGGGTACTGAAATCAAAATCGGTGTATTGAACCTACTCGGAAGAGCTATGATGAAAGCCCTGGACTGCCCTTTCAGATCCTTCGACTGGGCTCAGGAAAAAATCAAAGAAGAAACCAATATCCTCTTTGTGGACTTTCACGCCGAGGCTACTGCCGAAAAAATTGCTTTTGGATGGTACATAGACGGAAGAGCCAGCATAATGGTCGGAACCCATACTCACGTTCCCACCGCTGACAATAGAGTACTCCCTGAAGGTACAGGTTACATTACTGATGTGGGTATGACAGGCGCGTACGATTCAGTCATTGGAATGAAAAAAGAGCAGTCAATTAAAAGATTTAAATTCGGTACACCGCAAAAGCATATCGTTGCTGAAAACGACCTTCGGCTGGCAGGTGTAATATGCGAGATCTCCACAGATACAGGAAAAGCTAAAAGCATAAAAAGAGTCTTTTACCCGGAATTTTAGATTTCACATTAATTATTCCTTTGGTAAATTCTACTTTACCAATAAATTTCAATTCTCAGCAAAATGCTCGAAGAAGTAATTTCCCGTTTAAAAATTAATATCGAAGAAGTACCGCAAAAATTCCGTAAATTCTCTGAGGAGGAGGCTTCTGCGCGCCCTGCTCCGGGTAAATGGTGCAAAAAGGAAATTCTCGGACACCTTATTGACTCAGCCTGTAATAACCATTTAAGATTTGTTGTAGCTCAATTTGAAGCTGAACCAATACAGCTTAGAAAGTATGACGCTGACGGTTGGGTGAGCTCTCAAAATTATCACGGGGAACCCACGGAAATCATCATTAATCTCTGGACAGCCTATAATACACATATTCTCCACATTATTTCCGGCTTTCCTAAGGAAAAGCTAAATGTGAAATGGGACATCTACGGTGAGATTCATACAACCGAATGGCTTATCACCGACTACGTCGACCATATGGAACATCATTTAAATAAAATTTTTAGTTAATTAAACATAACCTGCTCTATGAACTGGAAAACTATACTAACTTTATCTCTTCTCGGCGCTATAATGGGATTACTGAGCGTTTACGGTATTTCCAAAGGATATATTGAATTTGCCCTCTGGATGGTAATTGCATTGATATCCGCTCTCACCATAGAAAGAACAACACAAAAACAGCTCGTAACACACGGATTCCTCGTTGGATTTCTTGATGGTTTATTTCACGGTATAGTTGTTGCAATATTTGCAGACACGTATTTTATGAACCGTCCGGAAGTCTTAGAGCAGTATATGCAAATGGGAGAAGGAATTCCGCTGAGTTTATATCCCGTAATCGCATCCGTACTGACCGGCATAGTGTATGGTTTGTTCATTGGACTAATTGTTTACCTGACCAGAAAAACAACAAAAAGACAGTTTTCTTAATTTATAAAGTCTTCAAATGAAAGATATGAAAAGCGTTCCTTTGAATAAGGAGCTATACAATTATATCCTAGAAAAATTCGTCCCGGAAGATCCGCTGCTGGATGAATTAATAGCTGAAACAGAGAAAGCTGAAATTCCCCTTATCCAGGTCGCACCGGAACAGGGAAAATTTATGTATCTCCTTTGCAAAATGAAAAACGCTAAAAATGCTCTGGAAATTGGCACACTCACCGGGTTCAGTGGGATTTTTATTGCAAATGGCTTATCCGAGGATGGTGTTCTTACCACGGTTGACATCAGCAAAACCAGCTCTGAGCTTGCCGGTAAGTTCTTCGAGAAAGCAGGGTTAAAGGACAAAACCAATCGAATAATTGGTGATGCTCTGGAGGTAATGGAAGATCTAGCCCGCGATGGCAATAAATACGACTTCATTTTCATCGACGCGGATAAGATCAGCTATCCTAAGTATTTTGAACTCGCTCTGAAATTATCCTCTAAAGGCACTGTAATAGCATTTGACAATATGATAAAAGACGGGCGCGTGATCGAAGATGCTTCAGGAGATCCCGACCTCAGAGGAATACAGGTGACAAATGACCTGATGGGCTCTGATTCCCGGATTGACTCCTTACTCATTCCTATTGGCGACGGCCTGACTATCGGCGTGGTTAAATAACAAGATGGGGACATTTTTTAATCCTGAGACATCAGGGGGGGATCTATGTAAAATGTCCCACTTTTCTCCCAGTACCACTCGGTCTGCGTATCGTATTTAAGGATTTTTTCAACTTCTATCCCATTACTGTCCCTTCTTTGCCCCAAAAGTTCACTCAGTTTTATAACTCTCACTTCCATTTTGTACTTTGAGTACAATGCTTACTCATTAATTTACATATGTTTAACTTCCATTCGGCATCTTATTCCATCCGGTGGCATACATCTTGCGACATCTAATTGCAACTAAGCTGATGAATCAGCAAAATTAAAATTTAATACTGAAATAATTTTTAAAACTAAATTAGGAGTCAACAAAAATGAAAAAGCTATTATCAATTACTTTCGCGGTTGCGCTGATATTTATGTTCAGCAATTCTTATTCACAGACTAAAAAGAGTTATGGCTACTGGGAATTAACCCCGAGCGGTGGTGTACTTTTCCCAATTGGAGCAATGTCAGAAAATTTTGAGATCAGCGGTAGAGCTGGTTTAGATGTTACTTACAGAGTAAATAGAGAGGTAGGAATTTATGGTAACTTTGCATACAATATGTTGACAAGTAAAACTTCTTCAACCCCTAATGCAAGTTATATGTCCTATACAGTAGGTCCTAGGTACTACTTTACAAATCCTAAGCTTAAATCTACTCTATTCGTAGAAGCCGGTGTGGGTGGATATACATTTACTCAGGATGCTTATACAACTACGGACCCACAGGGTGTAAATACGAACTTCCCGGGTCAGGGTGACACAAGGTTCGGTTTTAATGCAGGTATTGGTGGCGATATCCATATGAGCGACAATGTAAGCCTGCTTCTTAGAACAAAGTATAATACGATTCTTGGTGACAATACCAATAGTTTCATAGGTGTAGATGGCGGAGTAAACATAAGATTCTAAGATCCAAGCATAACTGACTCGATGCAAGATGTCAAGAACCAGACACTCCGCATCCAAAGGCAGCCCTTTAAGGCTGCCTTTTTTTGTATTATGTGTGGCAGGTACAAATATGCCAATAGTATCTTCTCAATTTTGCCCCGAAAAAACTGCAATAATAAACCATTTATACAAATTTTTCAGATTTGACTCTGCTTTATTTACGGTTATCTAATTTGATTTATTAATACTTATTCCCACCTGGGAAAAATAATTCTTATCTTTGCCCCATTTTGTTCTGCCCGGGTGTGTCGCTTTGAGCTTTACGGACAGTTCAAGTCCTTTGTAATCAGTTGTAAACTGTTAACTTAATTCTGGCGTGACCTGAAATTCGGGATTGTGGCACATATATTGCGATTATGAATGGCAAGTTGAAAGATTATCAACAATAAAAACAAAATAGAAATTAAAACTAAACTTAAAAGGAGTAAATATGAAAAAGTCATTAACCGTTTTTCTAGCATTATCGTTGATGTTTATTTTTAGTAATTCTTATTCACAATCCATTGAGACATCTTCTCATAATTCAGATAATTCAAGCACCCTCAGCCTGAATGCAAAAAAAAGTTATGGGTACTGGGAAATAACACCAATGGGTGGTGTTCTTTTCCCGGTAACATCTATGTCGGAAAATTTTGAGATCAGTGCAAGAGCAGGTCTGGATATTACTTATAGAGTTAATAGAGAAGTGGGTATTTACGGAAACTTTGCTTACAATATGCTTACCAGCAAAGCTTCTACGACACCTAATGCAAGTTATCTGTCATATACTGTTGGTCCAAGATATTATTTTACAAATCCAAAGTTAAAATCCACTTTATTCCTTGAAGCCGGTGTTGGTGGATATACTTTTACTCAGGATGCATATACAACTACCGATCCCCAGGGAGTTAATACAAACTTTCCTGCAGCCGGTGATACAAGATTTGGATTTAATGCAGGTATCGGTGGTGATGTTTACCTGAGTGATAATGTGAGTCTTATGCTAAAAACTAAATACAATGTGATCCTTGGTGATAATACCAATAGCTTCATAGGTGTAGATGGCGGAGTTAACATAAGATTCTAGATCAAGCATTAAACGACTCCGATGCAAGATGTCAAGAATATGGCACTCCGCATCCAAAGGCAGCCACTAAGGCTGCCTTTTTTAATAATTGTGTCCCAATTATGCCCTGTTTTTATTCTCAAAAATGTCTCACATTAGAAAAGGAAGCATATATAATTTTAGCTATTTGACTGTTATTTATTGACTTATCGCAGTAAGTGCGTGGCACAGTAATTGAAGAATATATTTTTAAGATATGTATATTTGAAATCACTAAGAAATGAAAAAATGAAAATACTAATAGTTGACGACGACAGAGATATGGTAAGCTTGATGAGTTTCATCTTTGCTGATGAGGGTTTTCAGGTGGAAACTGCAGGTAGTGCGGCCGAAGCAGTTGCAAAATTATCAAACTTCAGGTATCAGGTAATAATTCTGGATTATGATCTTAGAGACAAAACCGGACTTGATGTTATCAGATTTATGAAGGAAAACAATATTAATTCTAAAATTTTAATGGTTTCCGGTTTTTCAAGGCCGGAAGTAAAAAATCAGGCTTATGAACTCGGAATCTCTAAGTTCGTTCCAAAGCCTTTCGAGATAAAAGAGTTGATGCATGACGTCAAAAAGTTATCTCAATCTCAATATGACGTCTCCAGGCGGCACGTCAATGGAGGCAGCCATAATAATCGCATACATTCTTAAATAGATCTTTTAATTAACCTTATTAAATAACTTTAAAGGAAGATAAAAATGCTCTGGACAATTTTCGTAATCTTGCTGGTACTCTGGTTGATAGGAATGGTAAGTTCCTATACCCTGGGTGGATTTATTCATATTCTATTAATTCTTGCCGTAGTCTCAGTTATCATTCAATTGATACGAGGCAGAAGTGCTCTTTAACTTGTGTTTTTAAACACGTTCTTATATATGAGTATGACAATGGATTATAAGTATCATCTTAGAGATGGCCTGGCTTAGTTAGATTAGATGTTAAAACATTTTTTCTCCTTTCAAAAAAAGTTAAGTTCAGCGTCGTCTCTAAATGGTACTTTTTTTGTGAAATAATTTTTCTTATGCCGGATAAAATACAAAATATAATTCCTTTTATTAAATCAGCTGCAGCATTCAATGAACCATTAATAATAATTAATGAGAAATTGAATGTTGAATACCTGAATAAACCGGCAGAAAAGCTCTTCAATATTAAAAAAGGAGCGCAGGGCAAAATTAACATTACAAGTGTCCTTGATATTAAAAACGGTGATAGAGAAAACCTCCTTGATGAAGCAAGAAGAACACGCGGAAAAAGAAGATCTCTTAGATTTAATGCCATTGGGAAAAAGAATGAGCTTGTACCCGTGGAAGTTTCAGCTTTAGCTCTAAAAGAGAACGGAAAAAATTATTACCTCATAAAGATCCTTGACCTGACTGACAAACTGAATACGATTGATAAGCTCAGACAGGAAAAAATGAATATTGACCTTTTAAAAAGTATAGCTATTGCCGCAAATGAAGCTTCTAATTTTGACGTAGCAATAAGGTTCGCTCTTAACAAGGTCTGTCAGAGGACAGGATGGCATATAGGACACGCTTTCCGCGTTTCAGAGTCAGACAATAAACACTTTGAATCTATGGGTATCTGGACGTATTCCGAAAATTTTGATCTGGATGAATTTAAAACTAAAACAGATACTTTAAACATTTCACTCGGACAAGGGTTGCCGGGAAATGTTTACAAAAGCAAAAAAGGTGCATGGATAGTGGATGTCTCGGATAAAAAATCATTTATAAGGCATAAGGAAGCTAAAAAAGCGGGGATTATCTCTGCCATAGCGTTCCCTTTACTTGTAAAAGATAAAGTGCTTGCTGTAGTGGAGTTTTTCTCCAGGCATTCTATTGAACCTCCGGACAAAAAATTTCTCGAATTAATGGAAAACATTGGAATTATTCTCGGGAGAGTTATTGAAAGAGATGCATCTGCTAAAAAGCTTAGCAATGCATACACTAAGCTGCGAGAAACGCAAAAAACTTTAATTCATAACGAAAAGCTTGCAGCAATAGGTAGGTTTTCATCAGGACTGGCTCACGAGATTAGAAACCCGCTCGCTAATATTAATGCTGCCGTGCAATATATGGTGGGAAAATACCAGATGGATGAGCGCCTTAAAGACAGTCTGGCTATAATTGAAAGAAATGGAAAATCAGCTAACAACATTATTTCTGAAATGCTGAGATACGCCTCTCCTGCAAATTACAAACTGGAAAAAGGTAGTTTAAAAGAAGTTATCGATGACATAATTAATATGACAAAAGCGCGTTGCGAAGAGGCAAAAGTCAAATGCATTAAAAAGATTTCCAAAGATATTCCCGACTTAATGATAAATAAAGTAAAACTCGAAGAAGCTTTTTTAAATTTTTTTGCAAATGCGATTGATTCAATGGAAGATGGCGGCGGGACTTTAACTATCTCTGCGAATGTGGAAAATGACAACGTTATAGTTAAGTTTATTGATACCGGAAAAGGAATTGCTGATAAGGACATCGATAAGGTCTTTGACCCCTTCTATACACGCAAAAAACACGGAACGGGTCTGGGAATGGGATTAGCTCAGAATATAATTAAAGCTCATAAGGGCGATATTAGTGTTATCAGTAAACAGGGAAAGGGTACTCAGATCATCGTTTCTCTGCCTATTAATTAATAATATTTATAAAGGGGACCTAAAAGTGAAAAACATAATTGTAGTTGACGACAACCAGGACATGAGGTTTATGCTTACATCCATTCTAAGGGATGAAGGCTTTAAAGTCTCTGAAATGGAAACAGCAGAACAACTGCTGAAAAAGATCAAAAACGGGGACGATGTTGATCTTGTGCTGCTCGATAATCAGCTGCCCGGAATTAACGGTCTGGAAGCTCTTAAAAAGGTGAAGGCAATAAACGAGGATGTAATTGTAATTATGCTCACAGCCTTTGGAAAAGTAGACGGAGCCGTTGAGGCAATGAAAGATGGAGCATACGACTATATAACAAAACCTTTCGACAATAAAGAGCTTCTTCTGATTATCAACCGTGCAATGGAAAGAAGTATGCTGGGTACGGAAATTAAAACACTGAAAAAGAAGCTCGGTGAATCTGCGCTCACTGAAGAAATGCTCGGCAAAAGTTCACAGGTAAAAGACATAATAAAGCAGATTGGGATTGTAGCCCCTACTAATATGACAGTCGTCATCGAAGGAGAAAGCGGCACAGGTAAGGAAGTTTATTCCAACCTTATCCACAGGAAAAGCAGCAGAGCAGATAAAACCTTTGTTGCCATCGACTGCGGAGCCATCCCGGAAACTCTCATTGAGAGCGAACTTTTCGGACACGAAAAAGGCGCTTTTACCGGAGCGGATAAAGCAAAACAGGGTAAATTCGAGGAAGCTAACGGCGGCACGCTGTTTCTGGATGAGATTACAAACCTCTCCGATTCAAACCAGAAAACACTGCTCCGCGTGATCCAGGAGAAAAAGCTAACCAGGATTGGCGGTAAAGGTGTTATAAATTTTGACGTACGCATAATTGCGGCGTCTAATAAACCAATTCCCGAGGCAGTAAATGAAGGGAAATTCAGGGCTGACCTATATTACAGGCTCAATGAATTTAATATTTATCTCCCTCCTTTGAGAGATAGAAAAGAAGACATTACTGTGATCCTTAAAAATCTTCTGGATGAAGCAAATAGGGACCTTAATAAAAACATAAAGGGCTTCAGCAAGGACGCAATGAACAACCTTCTGAAATACGACTGGCCCGGTAATGTCAGAGAACTCCGGAACGTGGTCAGAAAATCTGCGCTGATGGAAGAAACTGATCTTATCAGAAATCCAATCATCCCGAGGCTTGAAATTGATCTAACGGGCAATAACGGTAAAGCTCATCTCGATGACCTCGCTGATATGACCCTGGAGCAGGCTACGGATATGATAGAGAGGAAAGCCATACAGAAAGCTATAGAAAGGTCTCACGGTAATAAGAACAAGGCTGCGGAGCTCCTGGACGTTAATAGAAAGACCTTGTATAGAAAAATGAAAAAACTGGGTTTAAGCTAATCCTGTTATTACAGTGTTTAGCTTATCTCAATTCAATTTAAATTAACGAATGAATTAATTATTTTTAGTTTTATAATGGAACTAATGTTAAACTAATTCATTCAAATAAAGAACTTTATTAATTAAACAAAGACAAATGAAAAACATTTATTTAGCGCTTATTATAGCGATTATCGGTGGTATCACACTTACCGGTGGAGACTGTGACGACAGTACAGGAACCGGCGGCGGTACCCAAAATGACCCAAATGTGTTGGTATTTGAAAATCTTGTAGTTGCAGAACTGGATCCAACAAATGGACAATTTGGCGGTCAATCCCCCAGTGCATTAAATTTATTAATAGGAAGGGTTGATAGTGCTAATTCCAATGATAAAGATATTTCATTAGTAGATGAAAATAGTACTAGTCAGAATTTTTATTTCCGTTCTGGCAGTTTAAGTGATAATTTACCTATTGGATATCTTACAAAATTTGGTCAATTGATTGAAGCTACAAGTATGACACAAGCACAATTTGATACACTCTCACGAATTTGGAATTCACCTCTTAATTCAGATACATTACTAGCAGGTGATTTTCCGAATGAAAATACTCGATATCCAGGAGCTAATGAATTTTTTAATCACCCTCTTCAAAACAACACTGTTTACGCTTTTTATCTTCAAGGAAAAGATCAAGCTGGTGTAACTTCCAATCCGGTTTTTGGACTACTTAGATTAGAAGGTACACAGGAAGTTGGTGGATTGTATGATTTTAGAGTATCTGTGGATGTAAAAATTAATGTTGCTGGAATAAACCAATTTAGACAACAAGTACCTGTTCAATAAGTTTTAATCTAAGATTTATCAAAAAGCCTCCTGTTGGGAGGCTTTTTTTGTATTACCTCTAGCAAAGCTTGACTCACTCTCCCCTTTGTACAAAGGGGAGAAGCCGATGTTAGCGAGAAACGAGCGTCTACATCGGCAGAGGGGTTTAGAATCCCAAAAATCTCCATCAGAAAATTTTCCTAGGTTACTTCGGCGCTAAAAAAATTACTTTCATCACTTTTTCCTCGTCAAGTCAATCTGCCATCATCAAAGTTTTTACAATCATTTAAGTGGCACTTGGTATAGATGCGCTATACAACTATTTTTTTCTTGCTTATCATATCCCACTTCATTTATATTTGTATTGAACTTCTAGTACTGCCATAGAATTCAAACCATCTGTTCTTTGACGTATGATATTATAGATTTGATAAATCCCCTCCGACGGAGGGGTAGGGGTGGGTTGACAAGTATACGAAAAATAATTAACCTCCATCCCCCGGACTTAAAATAAATCTGAATTAACCGAAGATCTTTCTATTTTCTAATCCACAATCACCGTAGGTGATTTAAAATGCCCATTAAATTAAAACAGCGAAGAAAGTTTCGAGGATTCGAGTGTTCTCGACGTAGTCGAGACGGACGGGTACTGTCTGAGTTCCGAAGCGGGGGAGTTGAGGAACGAGTTTAGCCGTCCGAACGAAGAACACGAGAAACTTAGCTGTTTTAATTTTAGGGCTGCCTTTTGCTTCTTTTGGGCAAGCAAAAGAAGCCGTCGGAGACTATTACCTTTAGTTATATCTAGTTAAAACTTCTTGAAATTTATTAATTTCACCCTTTCCCCTCGTCAATCCAAATCACAATCACCATTGATTATTAATAACTTAAACACCTTTTTGTATAGATGCGCTATCTATCCTTTTTTTGTTTGCTTCTTACACCCTCCCCTTGGTATATTTGTATAGTAAAAATTCAGTAACTATCATTTTCTTTAAACTTTTAAAGCCAAACTACCAAATGACAAACAAAACTTTCATACAGTTGAATTCGCAGGAATTAGCTTAACAATTCGTGGAATTAGTGAAATTCGTGGCAAAGGATTTTAAAACAACTCAGGAAGGTTGCTTAAGCAAACTCCTGTTTTTCCAAACCAAAATTCTTTACAAAAAACTAAAAACTTTTAAACATCTATAAAAACAACCAAACCTTAAAACCCGATTTTTAAGGCTTATTAAACAAATTTTTTAATTATTTTTCATTAATGAAATTTTCCTTTCAAAATATAGGCTTTACTAAAAGAGAAGGACACATCCTGATCCTCGCGTTATCCGTCCTGACAATAGGCTTTTGCGTAAAGTACTATAATAACATCTTCGGCTCGGGTAATAAACCTTATGATTTCACTCAGTCCGACCTGACATTCATAGAGAAAAGCAATACCGACCCTACCCCTGATGCCGTCAAAGAATTGACCACTATTAACATTAATACTGCGGGAGTTGACGAGATCGTAGTGCTCGACGGGATTGGTCCGTCACTCGCCGAGGAGATTATCTCCTACCGTGAAAAAGCGGGACCTTTCAAAAAGCCGGAGGACATTATGAAGGTAAAAGGCATAGGAAAGGGAAAATTTGAAAAGATTAAGAACAAAATAAAAACAGAATAAATTGAATTCACTCGCGATAGGATTTTCAGGAAACAGCATCAGGATTGTTGGAATATCAAAGGAAAAGCAGTTATTGCACATCTCCGAACTCGAAACCGACTTTGACTTTGACAATGAAATACTCGAGCATTCCTCCGATGAGCATCTGATCTCTGAGATAGCCTCTGTCATTTCAGGTAATCTAAAAAAAATAAATAACATCCGGGAATATAACGCGTGTCTTTCTCTCAGTCCGCTGCAGGTTTTTACCAATACCATACCCCTGGAAATGGAAACCGGTGAGCAGACCATATCGTCTAATATACTCTGGGACCTCTCGATGTATTATCCCCGCGAGTATGAAAATTTTAACGTAAACTATTACCGCCTGGGACAAATATATCCCGACGATAACGTGTATGATGTCCTGGTACTGGGCATAAACAAGGATGTTTTAAACTTTTACGAAGCTGTCTTTGAGGAGTGCGGGCTAAATCTTTCTTTCGTCGATTCCGACCATCTGGCAATTCCTGAATTCATTAATGAATTTTCTCCGGGTAAGGAAAATTTCGTCTCTCTCGGTTTAAAGCCCGGAAGACTGGATATCTCCCTTAATAAAAATGATGCAGTGTTATATTACAGTTACGCCTCAACCGGTGAATTTGATTTTAAGACTGAGCTCGATAAAGAACTAAGAGAGCTTGAGCTAAAGGAGGGTTTCGAAGGTTTGAATGACATATACATTTATGGGGAAAGCCTCCTCGAATCTGTAAAGGAATATCTTGAACAAAAGTACCCTGCAGTAAATGTAAACATCCTCGACCCGTTCAAAAATTTCAACGCGGGAGAGTTTTCTGAAGGCATACTGCATTTTAGTTCTGCCGCGAGATTTGTACCGCTCTTCGGGCTTGCGCTTAAGGGGCTCCGGAAGGGATGAGAGTTATCTCGGGTATTTACAAAGGAAGGAAACTGAAATCTCCTCCTAAAAACGCAAATGTACGCCCAACTACAGACAGGGTAAAAGAAACACTGTTTAATATTCTGGCAAACAGGGTTGATTTTGAGGAGTTGAAAATACTCGACCTATTCAGCGGAACCGGTGCATTTGGCATAGAATGTCTCTCCAGAGGCTCAGTGGACGTTACATTTGTGGATAAGGACATCAGGCTGACGAAGGAAAATCTCGAACTGGTAAAAGCCCCCGAATGCAGTGTAATTAAAGGAGATGCCATATCCTTTTTAAAGAATGCGGATGATACTTATGACATAATCTTTGCGGATCCGCCTTATGATTTTGACAGCTATGAAAACCTCATACAGGAAGCAGTAAGATTTACAAAATTATTTGTCCTCGAGCATTCTTCGAAAACCGCTTTTGAAGATGCGTTTCTCAGAAAGGACTTTGGAGATACATCGATATCATTTTTTACAAATTAAACACTTATACTTATGTCCGGCACTATAGCAGTTTACCCCGGTACCTTTGACCCCATCACCAATGGTCATCTCGATATAATAGAAAGAGCATCATCGCTCTTTGATAAAGTCATCGTGACGGTTGCATTAAACTCCGGCAAAGAACCTCTCTTCTCAAAAGAAGAACGGAAGGATATGATTGAAAATGTTACAGCTGGATTTGATAATATCGAAGTAGATATTTTTGACGGTCTTTTGGTGGACTATACACAAAAAAAGAAAGCCTCCGTTATTATCAGAGGCTTACGCGCAATTTCTGACTTTGAATATGAATTCCAGATGTCTCTTACAAACCGGAAACTATCTCCGGACATCACCACTATTTTCCTGATGCCAAACGAAAAATATACTTATCTGAATTCCTCCCTCATACGTGAGCTCTCAAAGTTTGATGCGGATATCACGGATTTCGTTCCGGAATATGTTCGTTCAAAGCTCCGGGAGAAATTCTCTCATTAAAGCACGGTGGAAAGATCGGTAGTTGAGTACATCCCATCCCTGAAATAGATAAGGATGCTGCTAAAATCCCCGTCATCCACATACCCCGGGAAACTGCTTGATTCTACTCCATTATACTTAAACTTTATCACGTTACCGTCAGACGTTAGAAAAGCGTGCGTAGGGTAGCTGGTAAGCCCCAAAACCTTTGCCAGTTCAGCTGCTTTATACTCCTTGCCATTATAGCTGTATGTTTCATTGCCCGTTGGATTCAGCTTTACATAAATGAATGATCCCATCAGGCTCTGTACATCCGGATTTTGGTAAACTTCATCCATCTTCTGTGACCACTTATCGCTTTCCGAGTAGATGTTCACTATAATCATTTTGTTTTGGGATTTAGCCGCGGCAAGGCCATCATTAAAGTTATAAACTGTCTGTGCATTGGCAGCTGCGCCCCAGGCAAAAAATAATCCTCCAAGTAATAATCCAAAAATTAATTTTCTCATTTTATTTATCCTTTTTCTACTACTTGTAAATTAAACTATGGTGAGCGTGAATAAGTTCTATGTATATTTAAAGAAAATCCATTGTAAATTCAATACAAATAGAACCTTAAAAAACCTATAAAATGAGGAGTTTATTCTAAATTGGACAGTACACCTTGTGCCAGAAGTGTTAAAATCGTGATTCCGAGCAGTATCCTGTAGATAATAAAAACGAGGTTGGAGTGAGTTTTCAGATACCTGATGAGAAAAGCAATAGCGGCATATCCTACTACAGCAGACACAGCCGTCGCCACAAGCATCATAACCAGGTCCTCCTTTAATAGCTGCTCCCTCTCGGAATACAGCTCATAGAGACCGCTGAGCCCTATAGCGGGAATGCTCAAAAGAAATGAATATCTTGCGGTAACGTCACGTTTTAGACCGCGAAATAACCCTGCAGTAATAGTAACCCCGCTCCTTGAGCTTCCGGGTATCAATGCAAGCGCCTGCGCCAGTCCGATTATAATACCGTCCTTTACTGTAATGTCTTCGAAATTCTTTGTACGGGTCCCCTTCTTTTCTGCCAGGAATAAAACTATGGCTAATAAAATGAGAGATGAGCTTATGACGTACAGGCCGCGGGCATCCCCCTCAATAAATCCTTTGAATAGCAGGCCGCATATGCCAATGGGAATGGTGCCGATAGTTATAAGAAGAAATATCCTGGATTCAGGATTTTGGATCAGATCTTTTTTACCCAGTGAAGCAATAAAACCCCTGGTCAGATTTACAATGTCTTTTCGGAAGTATATCAGGGTAGAGAGCAATGTACCCATCTGGATGACTGCACTGAATGCAGCACCTTCATCTTTCCACCCAAGCAGGGCAGGAACAACACGCAGATGAGCAGTGCTGCTGATTGGGATAAACTCCGTCAATCCCTGCACAGCGCCAAACACAATTGCTTTGATTATTTCTTCCATCAAGGTAAGAAAATTAGAAGATGAAGATTTCCATGCCGAGCCTTATCCCCGCGCCAAGACTTTCCGTGCTCACACTTTCTACTGATGTACTGGAAAGCTTTACGCCGTTATTATCCTCGAGGTCACCGGTAAATGTTTTAAATGCGTAAAGACTGAGATATCCGGCGACGTTTTTACTGATCTGGAGATTAGCGATTCCCTCGCTCATTATCCCCATGCCTGTTGCGCTGTATTCGGATTGCGCTCCGAATTTTTTAGCAGTAAAATTAGATACAATATAACCAGCTCCAGCACCGATCTTTATAAAGCTGTGCTCCTGCGGAATAATATAGTTAACCAACAAATACGGCTGATGGTTAACATAAGAGTAATCATAATTTGGAAACCTGTCGTTGACAAACGATTTTGTAAGGAAGGAATACTGCCCTTTCACGGATACATTCTTTGAAAGCTGGTATTCTATCCCTGAAAAGAATTCAAGACCTCCTTCAAAAGTCGAGAATCTTTCGTCAGGATTGATATTATTGTAAAATTCAATGTCACTCTCAATAAATCTCAGCAGTGAAGGATTATTGCTGTAGTTTGCGCCCATCCCAAAAGAGAATGAAATATAATCATTCCCGGCGTTCAAAACTTTAAATGAAGTTGGAGTATTTATCTGTCCCCTGGCACTTACTGCTGTGAATAAAAAAATAATTACAAGGATTGCTCTTATCTTCACAATGAAATATTTTAATTATTAAGCATCTATATTTGCGTAACGGGCGTTTTCCTCTATGAATTTCCTTCTTGGTTCCACTTCCTCGCCCATCAATGTTCTGAATATCTTATCGGCTGCGGCAGCATTCTCGTTTGTTACCAGTACGATTGTTCTTGTTTCAGGATTCATTGTAGTTGCCCATAGCTGCTCGGGATTCATCTCACCTAAACCTTTAAATCTCGATATTGCAACCTTTGTACCTTTTGGTGTTTTTACTTCAGTTGCGCCCTCCTCATTGCCGGCTTCTTCTTCGATGTCTTCGTCCGCTCCTACAATGGATTTCTTATCGACCTTCATTGATTTAAGGATCGAGTCTCTTTCTGCTTCATCATATGCGTAATGCTCCTGGCTTCCCTTCTTTATCTTATATAAGGGCGGCTGTGCAATATAAAGTTTCCCCGACTCGATAATTTCCTTCATATGCCTGTAGAAGAAAGTAAGGAGAAGAGTTCTAATGTGCGAACCGTCTACGTCAGCGTCACACATAAGGATAATTTTTCCATACCGCACTTTGGATTCGTCAAACTCCTCGGAATTTCCTATCCCAGCTCCTATTGCAGTAATGATGGACTTTATTTCCTCGTTCATCAGTATCTTATTAATACGGGCCTTTTCTACATTCAAAATTTTACCTTTCAATGGAAGAATCGCCTGGAATCTTCTGTCCCTGCCCTGTTTTGCCGATCCACCTGCAGAGTCACCCTCAACAAGATATATTTCACATTGTGCGGGATCCGTTATGGAGCAGTCGGCTAATTTACCCGGCAGTCCGCCAATATCCAACGCATTCTTTCGTCTTGCAAGCTCTCTTGCCTTTCTTGCAGCCATCCTGGCTTCCGCGGCAGAGATACATTTTTCGAGTATCTTCTTTGCTACAGATGGATTTTCTTCAAGATAATTTCCCAGCTGCTCACCTGTGATCGACTGTACAATACCTTTCACTTCGCTGTTTCCGAGCTTGGTCTTGGTCTGCCCTTCGAACTGCGGCTCAGGCACTTTGGCATTAATTATAGCCGTTATTCCTTCCCTGAAATCATCACCGGTCAGTGTCAGGTCTTTCTTGATGATATTATTCTTAATACCGAAATTATTCAGAGTCCTCGTCAGCGCTGCTTTAAAGCCTTCCAGGTGTGTACCGCCTTCGTGAGTATTAATGTTATTCACGAAGGAGTTAATGTTATCATTGTATGATAAATTATACTGGAATGCAATTTCAACCTGGATATTCTCTCTTTCACCTTCGATAAATATCGGCTTACCGCTGATGGATTTTTCACCTTCATCGAGATATTTAACAAAATCGACAATACCGCCTTTGAAATGGAATTTTTCTTCTTTGCCGCTTTCCTCTTCTTTAATGGAAATGGTGATTCCCTTATTAAGGTAAGCAAGCTCCCTGAGGCGGGCCTCCAGTGTGGAAAATTTAAACTCGATGATCTTGAAGATCTCATTATCCGGCATAAAGGTCACCCTGGTACCGGTCTTTGCTTTCACTTTACCTATTACTTTTACCTTGCCGGTGGGGACTCCTCTTTCATATCTCTGCTTGAATATTTCACCATTCCTGTAAACTTCCACTTCAAGCCATTCACTCAGAGCATTCACAACCGATACACCCACACCGTGCAAACCTCCGGATACCTTGTATGTATTTCGATCAAATTTTCCCCCTGCGTTAAGCTGTGTCATTACCAGCTCAAGCGTGGATATTTTTTCCGTCGGGTGCATTCCCGTCGGGATACCGCGTCCGTTATCTTCCACTGTGATCGAGCCGTCTTTATTCATCTCCAGCTTGATATTGTCACAATGCCCTGCCAATGCCTCATCGATGGCATTGTCGATCACCTCGTAAACCAGGTGATGAAGACCACGCGAAGATACATCCCCTATGTACATCGCGGGACGTTTCCTTACGTGCTCCATCCCTTTCAGGACCTTAATATCACTCTCTTTATACTGATTACTGCTTGTCGCTTTATCTTTTGCCATGTGTTTTACCTGAATACTATTTCTTTTATAACGTTTTTCTTTAAAACTCTATTTAGGTTTTCTATTATTTCTTCTTTTCTGAGAGAAAGCTCGTATCTCCATACTGCGTTCTCCGCCTTTACAAAAAGTTTTGTGTGTCTTATCCCCTCCGGTGTTGAGTGGTTTGCTATGGATTCCCCTACACATTCTTTCCAGGCATCGAAAATCTTCAGCTCCTGCATTTTCCCATCCACCCCCATATACTTCAAAAACTCGTCCATCTCATCTTTGAGACTGACGGTTTTATTCATCCTGGTCTTCAGGTCTATCTTCTTATGCATCATTAGACACTTCCTTTTACAACTTTGAAAACGTTTATTTCATCCTCTTTGTACATTTCTTTGATCTTCTGCAGATAATCATCACCCGTAGTCGTCAGAAATATCTGCCCGAAATCCTTAAGGTGTGAAATTATCTTTGAAACCCTGCCCGCGTCCAGCTCCGAGAGTATGTCATCCAGCAATAATATAGGGCTCGTCTGTCTTTTCTCCTTCAAGAAATCAAACTCCGCCAGCTTTAAGGCAACCACAAAAGTTTTGTGTTCGCCCTGCGAGGCATGATTTTTCAGATCGAATACGTCGCTATGATCTTTTTCGAGCTTAAACATATAATCATCTCTCTGCGGACCAACCAACGCCAAACCTCTGTCCGTTTCATCTTTTCTCCTCATCTCCAGCATATTCACCAGCTTCTTTTGTATCTCTTCCCTGCTTAGTTCACCTATCCTCTCGTAATCCACTTCCCCGAGCACATCGGAGAAATAATTAATGCTGCAGTAATTATCCTCTGCTGTAAGGTATTTAAAATTCTTTTCAAAGTACGCTTTAAACTCCTTAAGAAAATTCAGCCTCTTGTATATCACTTCCATTCCCGTCTCGGCAAGCTTCTCATTATACGAACTCAGCAGATCTTCCTTATCAGCCGGAGCATACCTGCTGCCCGTTTTCAGAAGCGCATTTTTTAGCTTTACCAGTTTAACCAGCCTCTTAAGGTTATCCAGGTATATGCTGCTTGTCTGTGATATCAGTATATCAAAGAATCTTCTTCTCTCACCCGGCTGTCCGTATGTGATATTCAGACTATGAGGAGAAAGGAAAACCACCGGTATTCTGCCGAATAGTCCGGATGAAAAAGACCGGACCTGCTCTCTATTGAGATGGTATATTTTTTTCCTGGTTGCAATATCATAATTCAACACCACAAGGTCTGTATTTTCCAGCTCATTTTCAAATTCACCATTTACAAAGAACTCTTCCGCGCCGAATTTCACGCAATCGGATTCACCTGAGCCTATAAAGCTCTTTCCGAATGAAAGAAGCGATATGGCTTCAAGGATGTTAGTTTTCCCGTGGCCGTTATCGCCGTAAATATAATTGAATTTTCCGTTAAATTGTAATTCAAGTTCAACGTAATTCCTGTAGTTGACAAGTTTGAACTTTCTTAAGATCAATCTCCACCCTTTGCCCTGATATTATTATCCGATCCTCACAGGCATCACAAGCTCCATAAAGTTTTCATTCTCCTCCTGAGCAGACGGGTTGGCTATTGTGGCTTTAGAAGGTGAGCTGAAGCTCAGTAGTATTTCATCAGTTTCTATCTGGGAAACACAATCCAGCAGGTAGCCTGCGTTAAATGCTATCACAAATGGATTTTTTGAGAAATCCTCATTACCAGCATCGTTCTCTATAAACTCGATGTCGATGGTCTCTTCACCTTCAGAGCCAATCTCCGGGTTGTCAGCCTTAATAGTCATCGTCTTATCCTTGATCTCAAGCTTTACCCTCTTCGTAATTACGTCAGCAACTATTTCAGCCCTTTTCAGCGAACTCTGTATGTCACTTTTCTGAACCTTCAGTACTTTATCATTTTCTTTTGGTATGACAGACTCATAATTCGGGAATGTATCGTCGATAAGCTTTGAAAATATTTCCGTTCCGTCAAATGACATTTTCAGAATGTTATTATCAAACTCCATCGTAGAATCATTGTTGCTGTTGAGCCTTAAGTACAGCTGGCACGTCTTTGTCGGAACTATCATATGCGTTTGAGGAATCCCCTGATGCTTAAAGTCTGACTTAATGATCTTTCCCAGCCTGAATCCGTCTGTCGCGACCAGCCTTAGCTCATCGGACTTAATGTCAAATAAAATACCCGCCATATTCCTTCTCAGGTCATCGTTATTCACAGCGTGAATGACTTTACCAATGAATCTTCGCAGCACGGAACCGTCGAGTTCAATTTTGCTAAAGTCATCTCTTTCTTCCGGCGCGGGAAATTCATCTGCCGCTTCACCCGGTAAAGTATATTTACCCTTTTTGGTTTTAATGGTTAGCTTGTTCTTGTCGTTTGATTCTATCTTCAGGTTTTCGCTCGGGAGAGTCCTTGCCACGTTTAATAATCTTTTCCCATCAACTGCCACGGTTCCATCACCTTCACCATCCACTTCGAGCGTCACTCTTACCCATATCTCCAGATCAGATGCCATTAATTTCAGCGTATTTCCCTTCAGCTCAAATAAAATATTATCTAATATCGGCAATGTAGAACGTGTCGGAAGAACGGAACTGAGTTTTGATAACGAATTAACAAACTCCTCACCGGTGATGTTAAATTTCATCTGATTTGTGGTTTAAAGATTGTGAAAAATTATGGCTTAATTAAAGAAAAATACCTAATTATATGCGAATTTTCAATGAACTTACTCTTCCGAATCCCCATTTTTTCTGCGGTATTCGCCCAAAATCAAAGATTTTTTCTCTTCTGTAAAATTATTGTAAACTGAGCAAAAGCCATAAAAGAGACGGAAAGATAACTTTTTAAAAATTTATAAATCAGCTATCTTTATAATCTTGTTAAATTTTATAAACTTTTATTAATATGATTTTAAAAGACAAATTTGCTTCGCAAATTCCCGGCCTGAGAGAGGAAGCAAAATCAATTGTAAAGAACCATGCGGATAAAGCCATCAGCGGGGTTACAATTGACAAGCTCTACGGGGGCATGCGCGGCGTAAAAGGATTAATTTGCGATACGTCTGAGGTAGGACTCGATTCAGGTTTGATAATTCGCGGTATTCCAATTCTTGATCTCGTGGATAAACTCCCCGAGGAAATTTATTATCTGCTTATTACAGGCGAGCTTCCTGATGAAGCCGCACTCAAAGACCTGCAGTACGAGCTCAAAAAAAGAACTGCCGTCCCTCAATACGTGTTCGATGTAATTGACGCTCTGCCTGCTGATACACATCCTATGGTGATGCTGAATACAGCAGTGCTTGTATTGGAAAACGGCTCAAAGTTTCGTAAGTCATATGACGAAGGAATCGGCAAAGACAAGTTCTGGGAACCTATGTTCGAAGACTGTCTCGACCTCATCGCGATGATGCCTGTTGTAGCTGCTTACATTTACAGAAAAAGATTTAATAAAGGACCAAGGATCGAAGCTGACCCGTCTTTAGACTGGGCAGCAAATTTTGCTCATATGCTCGGTGTGGCTCCTGATGATGAATCATTCAAAAAGCTAATGAGGCTCTATATGGTGCTTCACTCCGACCACGAAAGCGGAAACGTCAGTGCGTTTTCCTGCCAGACTATCGGATCAGCTCTTTCGGATGCTTATTACTCTGTCAGTGGCGGTCTTAATGGTCTTGCCGGTCCGCTTCACGGACTCGCTAACCAGGAAAACCTGAAGTTCATTCTCCAGATCAGGGAAGACATCGGACAT
>JAEYVS010000247.1 GCA_023429265.1 Bacteroidota bacterium
TACAGGTCGAACCCGTGTATAATATCTTGCATTCCGGAGCATATTCTTTCAGTGCTTCGAGGACGTTCAATATCATCATCGAATTTTGATAAAGAAAATCTGCCTGACGTGTGTTATTAGCCAGAATTCCTCCTACCAATCCAGCAGTCATAAAAACGTATTCCGGCTTTTCATTCCTGAAATACTCATCCACGTTTTCTTTTATAAGCAGATCGACGCCTGTTTTCCGGGATGGAGTATTTATGTTGGTATATCCCTGATCCTTTAGACGGCGGACTATTGCTCCGCCGAGCATTCCTGTACCGCCCAATACGGTTATTTTACTGTTTTTATTCATAATTGTAAAATAGTCATTCCTGAGGTTTACTTAAAACCAAAATTCTTCTCTCGGTCATTTCTTCGATTGCATATTTTATGCCTTCCCTGGTATTTCCTGAATCTTTCGAGCCGCCATAAGGCATAGAATCCATCCGGTAAGTAGGTACATCATTTATTACAACTCCTCCTACCTCGATATTTTCAAATGCATTTAACGCATTGTTTATGTCATTAGTGAATGCTCCGGCTTGTAATCCGTAAACCGAATCATCCACCTGCTTTACCGCTTCTTTGAAATCCGAAAAACCGGTTAAAGTCAACAAAGGCGCGAATACTTCATCCGCGTTTACTTTTGCGTCTTCACCCGCACCATAAACGATCGTAGGTTCGAAAACCGCTCCATCTCGCTTACCACCGGCCAGAACATTCGCATTGCTGTTTCTTGCTTCCTCTACCCATTGTTCTATTCTTTCAGCTTCTTTTTCTTCTATCATCGGACCTGAGATTGTTTCGTCATCGAAAGGATCACCGAATTTTACTTTACCTGTCTCTTCTACAAGTTTCTTTTTGAATTCATCAATAATATCATTGTGAACGAACACTCTCTGGACGGAAATACAGCTCTGTCCTGCCTGTCCGAAAGCGCCTGTAATTATTTTGGATACCGCCAAAGATATATCTGCATCTTTATCGACAATAACTCCGGCATTTCCGCCGAGTTCGAGTGAGACCTTTTGCTTAAATGCTTTTTTCTTGATTCCCCAGCCTACATCTGAGCTGCCTGTAAAGCTTATCAGTTTTACCCTTTCATCATCCAGATATTCATTGATCTCCTTTCCCGATGATGTCACCACATTTACCGGGCAAAAACCTAATTCCATCTCGTCACAGGCTTCTTTGATTATTTTAGTAAGTTCTATCCCGCACACCATTGATGTCGACGCAGGTTTCAGTAATACCGTATTACCCGAAGCGAGAGCAGGCGACAGCTTATGTGCCACAAGGTTTATTGGAAAATTCCACGGCGTAATAGCCAGTATAACCCCGGCCGGGAATCTTTTCACGATGCCCATTTTTCCCTCTGAACCTTTTAAGAGATCGAGATTCATTACCTCTCCCTCGATTCTCTTTGACTCTTCAGCTCCCAGCTTAAATGTCAGGATTGCCCGGTCTATTTCCACTCTCGAAAACTTTATGGGCTTCCCTGTCTCGGTGGTAATGAGCAATGCCAGCTCTTCTTTCTTCTCAGCGATTTTATCGGAAACTTTCTCAAGTAGCTCAACTTTTTGATATGTTGGGGTATTTCTGTATTTCCCGAAAGTTTCAGTAAGATATCCCAAAGCCTCATCGATATCCTCTTTACTGCTTTTAAAGACTTTCTTGACTATCTCTCCGCTGTATGGATTAGTAATATCCTTTGTCTCACCGGACGACCTATACTCATTTCCTATTAAATATTTTTCTGCTTTCATATAATTGGTTTTGTGAAGTGACTGCGGTTACATATAAAATACAAAACAATTATGCCAAATTAAAATTCAATTCGCAGAAACCCGCGCCAATAAACAAAAATAGCTCAACCGGTTTCCCGGTTGAGCTATCGATATAAAATCGAATTAGCTTATTTCTTTTTTGCAGCTTTCTTTTTAGGAGCAGCTTTTTTCTTAGGAGCCGCTTTCTTTTTTGGTGCTGCTTTCTTCTTAGGAGCTGCCTTTTTCTTAGGAGCTGCCTTCTTTTTAGGAGCTGCCTTTTTCTTAGGAGCTGCCTTCTTTGTTGCTTTAGCCATTGTCTTCCTTTTAATGGTTTAACTAAAATAATACCGTCAAAATTAATTTATTTATTACATTAAAGCAATATCGACTTTTGTGTATACAGTCAAGGCTAAATTTTTGTTTTTACGTTTCATTCGGTTGCCTTTTTTATGATTTTTTTTGACATTAAAAGTTATTGCAGGATGACTTGTAAGTTTACCTTGAGTAGGGTATTTTGTCCAACTATGATAACATTTTTAATAATACTACTCGTTTTAGTCTGTATCGTTCTAATGGCTGCCGTTCTTATGCAGGCATCCAAAGGCGGCGGACTTGCAGGGCTCGCGGGAGCCGGATCCAGCATGACTACAATGTTTGGAGCAAGAAGAACTTCGGATTTTCTTCAAAGATTTACCATTATTCTGGCTACTATATTCCTTTTGGGAAGCTTACTGATCAATATATATATCAGTAATGCAGGTACTTCGGTCAACGAAAGCATCATTCAGCAGAATGCGGGACAAAATCAGCAGCAGGCACCTCCTCCGGGACAGCAGCAGCAAAATACTCCTCCGCCCACTCAGCAAAATCCTCCGGGCAACCAGGATCAGCAGCAGCAAAATACTCCGGAACAAAATAATCCTGACGAAAATAGCAGGGAAAACTCTGGACAGTAATTTATAATTATTTTGTACACCAAATTTAAAAGCATTCCAATTCAAGGAATGCTTTTTTATTTTATGCCTATGAAGTGGTTTATGCACATAATAGCTTTTTGTTATTTTTTACCCTCTCTTTCTGTTGCGCAGAAAATTGATCTTCCTCCATACACAAGTTTAAAATCTGACGTAATTGAATCTATTGCGAAAGATACACTCACTTCCGTCAAAAAAACACCAAAGACTTTTCGGATGAGAAAGAATCCCTGGGTCGCTGTAGGATTGTCTGCCGTTATTCCCGGAGCCGGACAATTCTATAATGAATCATACTGGAAGATCCCCGTGATCCTCGGAGCAGGTGGACTGCTGGGCTACCAGATACTAAGAAACAATGACAGGTACAATGAGTACAAAGACCTCTATGAACAGTCATTGGTAATAACTCCCGGAGGGAATCCCATTATTAAGGAACAACGTGATAATTTTCGCGATCAGCGGGATGAGTTTATTATATACTTCGGACTGTTTTATTTAATAAATCTCGTGGATGCGTATGTGGATGCTCACCTGTATGACTTCGATGTTAGTGAGGAAATGCGTGTTGGCATAATGCGTGGTTCAGAGTTGATGAAATTCACGTATACCTTCTAAAACGAAAAAGCCCCCTTTCGGAGGCTATTCTTTAACTTACCGGGCTATAGTTAATATCCGAATATGTCTTCAAGTGTCAGAAATTCCACATCGCCATACTTCTTCAATGATTCCAGGTCTATCTTATCTTTATCTCCTAATACCAGTACCGTATAGTCACCATTTTGTATGTAGCTCTGATGGAAATTTTGCAGGTCTGTCATTGTCATCTTGCTTATCTGCTCATAAACATACTTACGAATATCATAATTCAGTCCCAGTTTCTGAGCAGCCTGGTAATTAAATAATATTCCGGCTTTGGTGATTCGCTCGGTCTGTATCTGGTTCAATATCCCGTTTTTGGAAGCAAGAAAGGAATTTTCTGCTACAGGCATATTTGCAATAAGGTCTGTCATCCCTGACATAGCGTCGGGAAGTTTATCTACCTGGGTACCTATGTATGAATAAAAATATTTTGAGTCATCAAGTCTCGAAGGTGAAGTAACATAAGCAAAAGCGGAATATGCCAGCGCTTTAGACTCCCTTATCTCAGTGAACGTCAGTGTACCGAAATAATTATTAAAAAGCTCATTTACAGCTTCTATGTTTTTGTCGAATAATCCTTTCTTGGACATCATTACGATCTCTGCCTGCACCATGTCATAGTCCACCACATAAACCTTTTTCCTGTTGGTGGGCTGCTCGGTGAATTTCACAGGGGCAGGATAATCCTTGAATTGGGAGGGCACCTTATGATTGGCATCTAGAGCATCCTTTAAGGCAATCTCACCGTCCGGTCCGTAATAAAATATCTTATGCTTATATGAAGTAAGTTCCTTTATCTTGTCAGTAAGGTCTTTAGGATTCAGCCTTGACATCTCTTCGGTTGTTAAGATATTCGTGAATGGAGACTTCTCGCCATATTTTCCATAGCTGAACATTGCGTTCCGTATCGAATTTTTATCCAGTTTATTATCCGCTCTGGCTTTTAAAATATCCTGTAACATATTCTGTAAAGCTTCATCGTTTGGCTTTGCGTTAGCCAGCAGATTTTCGAATAACTGCAGTGCCGGCACGAAGTTCTCCTGAAGCCCGCTTAGGCTCACATATACCTGGTCAGTTGAACTAAATACGCTGTACGAGCATCCCAGCTTAAAGAATTCCTGTTGTATCTCCGCTGGTGTATATTCATCTGTGCCTAATAATTCAAGATATGATATTGCATATCCTAATGTCTTATCATTATTGGTACCCATATCGAGTATGTAATAAAGATCAAATAAGTCATTCTCGGTATTCTGCATGTAATAAACGGGTACTCCATTTTCAACTGTAAATCTGGTTATGTCTTTCTCATAATCCAGGAATACAGGCTCTATGCTTGGAGGTACTCTCTGTTCAAAATCTTTGACGAAGTCTGATTTCTCATCTCTGTTTAGATTTACAGGGGTGATCTGTGGCTTCTCAACCTGCTGCTTATTTGGATCTTCACCGGTCTTCTTATATACTGCAATGTAGTTATCTCCGAATCTTTCATTTGCAAATCTGACTATGTCTTCCTTTGTGATCTTAGAAAGTCTATCGAGTGTATTAATGTAATATTCCCACTCAATGCCATTTTTAAATGCATCTACCAACGCGTAACCCCTGTTGTTATTCGATTGTAAACCTTCTGTCTGACTTAATTTAAGATTGTTTACGATTGCTTCGGGCATCCAATCTGGAAATTCTCCTCTCTTTACAAGCTCAATCTGGTCAAGTATCAGCTGCTTTACTTCCTGTAATGTTTGTCCTTCTCTTGGCTGTCCTTCAAATTCAAGTATGGAGTAATCTTTAAAGCTCGATAAGCTTGAGCCTGCCGCTAAAACCTTCTGCCCCTGGACCAGGTTAAGGTCTATTAGTCCCGCGCTGCTATTGCTCAGGATCAGGTCTATCATTGTAAGGTAATCAGCGTCTTCTGAACCCTTTCCTCCGAATCTGTATCCTATGAATAAAGCTTCGGCGTTTGGTCCGTAAACCTCATACTCTCTGTGCTGTGTGATCGGCTCTTCTACCGGCGGAATGTATTCCGGGACTTCTTTAAACTGCATATATGAGAATTGCTCGTCGATAATTCGGATTGCTTCCTCCGGATCAAAATCTCCCGCCAGCACTATAGCCATGTTGTTGGGCACATAGTACGTTTCATAATACTCTTGTACTTTCCTTATTGAAGGGTTTTTTAAATGCTCTATCGTACCAATGGTTGTCTGCTGCCCGTACTGATGTTTCCTGAATAGCTGTTCATACAGCACGTCCGATGCAGCCCAGTAATCATTATCAAGGCTTCTGTTCTTCTCTTCGTAAACTGCCTCGAGCTCCGTATGAAATAACCTCATTACAGGCTCACGGAATCTTTCACCCTCGAGCATCATAAAATTATCGAGCTGATTGGATGGTATGTTGTTTGTGTAAACAGTTTCTTCCATCCACGTCCACGCATTTGTGCCGGTCGCACCAATGTATTCGCACATTTTGTCATATTCGTTTGCTATCGCAAACCCTGACGCAAGCAGTGACACGCTGTCTATTTTTTGATAGATTCTTGCACGCTCCTCCGTATCTGTGGTGCTTCTGTAATCTTCATACAAGTTTATTATCTCTTCAATAAGCGGCTTTTCTGAGGCGAAATCCTTTGTTCCGTATTTACTCGTTCCTTTGAATACCATATGCTCCAGGTAGTGCGCTAGTCCCGTTGCATCTGATGGATCGTTCTTGCTTCCCGCCTTTACAGGAATATATGTTTGTATCCTCGGTTCATCCTTATACACCGTCATCATCACGGTCAGGCCGTTCGGAAGTGTGTAGATTCTTGCATTTAATGGGTCGCCATCTACTACCTTGTAGGAGTACTTTCCGTCGGAAACTGTCCTTGTCTGTGCTCCCGCGATTAACGGCAACAAAAGCAATGCGATTACCGCAAAACTTGTCAAAAAGCTTTTTACTGACTTCATCTTATTTATTATTATTATTGAATTTTTTCTGTACAGACGTAAAATATACACAATATTGCCGAACTTATTAACCCTAAAACCTCTCTATTTAACGCATATTAGAACTATTTAATTCAAATTAAACCTAACTCATAGTTATTTGTCATACTAACGGAAAAAATAATGCGGAGTAAAAATAAAGGGGTAAAACTGAGAAGACAATGATTTTTTTCTTTACCCGCACCCAAAGGCAGTTTCTGTGAATAACAGAGCTGCCTTTTTTAATTCAAGTTTCCCAACAGCATTCTTTTATCATTCAATTTCAAACAGAAAATGAATAAGTTTGCTCTATGAAATACAAACTTTTCGGAAATAGCGGCTTACGGGTATCCGAACTCTGTCTCGGCACAATGACCTTCGGTGAAGACTGGGGATGGGGCTCATCACGCGCGGAATCCCAGCAAATGTATAACACTTATCGTGATGGCGGAGGGAATTTCATCGATACAGCGAACCGCTATACCAACGGAACCAGTGAAAGATACGTAGGCGAACTCATTGCCCCTCACCGCAAAAGTATAGTCCTCGCGACTAAATACTCACTTTCAACAGACCCTAAAGATCCCAATGCAAGTGGTAACCACCGTAAAAACATCGTGCAGGCTCTGGAGGCAAGTCTCAAAAGACTTAAAACTGATTATATAGACCTTTACTGGGTGCACGCATATGACAATGTTACCCCGGTAGAAGAAATGATGAGAGCACTCGATGATATGATCCGTGCGGGAAAGATACTCCATATTGGCATTTCCGATGCTCCCGCCTGGGTGGTAGCAAAAGCTAATATTATGGCAGAGCTGAAAAACTGGACGCAGTTCTCGGGCATCCAGATCGAGTACAGTCTCACTGAACGCACAGTCGAGCGTGACCTCCTCCCGATGGCGAGGGACTTTGGATTATCTGTAGCCGCCTGGTCGCCATTATCCCGTGGTCTGCTTTCGGGTAAATTTAATTCAAAGAATGTGAATTTCGAGGAAACCCGGCTGAAGGAATCGAGCGCGCATTTATCCGAAAGGAATTTAAGGATTGCTGACGAGGTAGTCAAAATCGCGGAAGAAATAAATAAAAAACCATCTCAAGTCGCATTGAGATGGCTTATTACTCACCGGGATATTATCCCGATTATCGGAGTGAGGAGTAATTCTCAACTCGTAGAAAATATGGGGTGCCTGGATACTGAGCTCTCGCCGGAACAGCTGGAGAGACTGGAGTCTGTCAGCAAAATTGACCTTGGTTTTCCCCACAAATTTTTAAAAACAGAGAATGTAATGAACTTAATCTACGGAGATCATAAAGATCTCAAATAAGTTAATCATACTCATACTCAAATTCTTCCTCTTCTGACTCATTATTGTTATCTCCATCTTTATTCTTTTCTTTTTCTATTTCTTTCTGTATTTCCTTATTCAGCTCTTCTCTGAATTCAGGTGTATTCAGATATTCAAGCCCCTTTAATGACTCTTCGAGGTTCTTCTTAAATTCCTCGCTGTCAAAATAATCCAGATCTTTTAGCGATTCCTTAAGATCTTTCTCAAGATCTTCATTCATCTTTTTCATCTCATTCTTAAACTCGTCGCTGTCAAAATATTCCTTATTGTTTTCCATTTCCCTTTGCATCTCTTCCATGTCCCGTTTGAATTCTTCGCTATTGAAGTATTCCTGATCCTTAAGATTTTCCTTAAGCTCTCTTTTCATTTCCTCCATATCGCGCTTAAATTCCTCTTGATCGAATTGGAAGTCCTTTAATGATTCTTCCAGCTCTTTCTGAAGCTCCTTCATTTCCATGTCAAATTCATACTTCATCTCATCGGAAAACTTAAGGCTGTCGAAGTTGAATTTAAAATTATAATGCATTTGTGAGAGTTCTTTATTCACCTTTTCCATTTCTTTACTCACCTGGAATGCAATGTCATCGATCCATTCATTCATCTTCTTGTAATCAAAGTAGGGGATACTGTCCTTCGGGTAATTTCCCGGGGTATTCACAAATCCGGCCAGCTTAGCATACACCTTGCCTTTGCTGTTCTTATCCACCACCGGCATCAGGTTCAGCAACGTAACTGCGTCCTGTTTTCCGGCATTTTTGAGAATAGTATTCAGAGCTGCCGCTCCGCCATTTTTAAAGTCATAATTCAACAGAGCTCGTTTAAATTCAGGTGATGAACCTTCCCTGTATGGTGTGCCCGGTCCTACGCCGCTCTTTGTCAGGCAGTATTTCCCGGCAGGAACGATAGTTTCCCTCTTGTCAGATACGAGCTCAACCATTCCTTCTTTTACATATAATATACCGTCGCCTTTTTTATCCACCGTGAAGGAGTATGAGCATCCCAGATCCACCGCGGTCACCGAATTCGCCTCGATGAAAAATGTTCTCGGAGGAGCGTTTATGTCGGCGGAAATTGTGCCGTATTCGAGAATGATTCTGTGCTCACCTGCGACACTTTTTAGCATCTTAACTTTAGAGCCGGGATCCACCACTATCGTACCTATATCGGAAACCTTTAGCAGTGCCTGGGATGAATCATCGGTTATAAGCCAGTCGCCTATTTTAACGCTGTCTATGCCTGCGAATGTTTTATCGTCCACTTTTGGAGAGCCTTTCACATTCGAAACCATCCAGTAGGTATCTACTCCTGCAAATTGCTGATCTACATTTCCTTTGAAAAGAATATCTTTTAGCCCAAAAAATAGAGCCACCAGCAATCCCGCTGCGATGAGTCCTGAAACAATGTATCTGGTTGGCATCTGCACGCTTCGCTGTTTATTAATATCATTGTATTCACTGGATTTAGCATCGTCTGCGTTAAATGTATAAAAATTATCGGATACTTTTACGAATGATGAACCTTTTTCCGTCAGCCTGTTTTCGATGCTGTCCCACATCCCGTCGGGAGTGATGATGTCCTTTGGAAGGGAAGATGCTCTCCCTGTTACCTCAGCATATGCATCGAATTCCTTCTTATATGACGGATCATTTTCCACAGCCTGCATCAGCTTAGCCAATGCATCGCTTTGTATGGTGCCGTCGAGATATTCGTTCAGCAGTTTGTAAAATTCTTTCGTATTCATTTTATTAATTCCTCCCGGAGCAATCTTCTTGCTCGGTGTAAGTGTGCTTTAGATGTCCCTATTTCAATGTTGATCAGTTCTGATATTTCGTTATGTTTGTATCCTTCCACGTCGTGCAGTACAAATACAGTTCGCGCCTGCTTCGGCAATTTTGAGATTGCCCGCTCGAGGTCGATGTTTTCACCGTGCGATGCGCTAAGCGGCTGACCGGGCTTTTCATAATGGATAACGTCTTCCGTCTGTATGAACCTCTGCATGAAGCGCTTCTTCGACCGTTTATACATCAGGAATTCATTCATCGCTATCGAGTGCAGCCAGGTGGAGAATTTGCTCTGATACCGGAAGCTGTCGAGCTTTTCCCACGCTTTTATGAAGCTGTCCTGGGTGAGCTCCTGCGCCGTGTCAGGGTCCGCGGATAGCCTCATACAGAATGCATAGACACGTGATGAATTCCGGTCAAAGAGCTCGCGAAACGCGGTTTTGTCGCCTTCCGAGGCTTTTCTTACCAGTTCGAATTCTGTATTGCTGTCAGCTGTCAAGTTTCGGTTATCTATATTCAATGCAGAAGATAACATTTTACAGGGTCATTTTTAAAGTCATTTTAAAGATAAGATGCAGGGGAAATAACAATGGTTTAGCTGCTCAGTCAAAAGTCAAAAGTTAAAAGTACGTGGGAATCTGGTTGTTTTTACAGGGAGATATTTATTAGTATAGGAGCTGAGAATTTTAAGGTGTTGTTTTATCATAGTTGGTAGTTGTGGAGTTTTAAAATAGTTTTATTGATTTATCAGTTATATAGAAAGAATTTTATTTTGGTCCGGAAATTTGGTTTGTTTTTACAAGACTTTATTAAAGCGTACTTCCCCCGGGAATTTTTTCCGGCTTTCTTGTAAATACAAAAGTTAATTGATTTTGACCTGTGAAAGCATCTTGATTCAGAAATTTATTTATACGTCAAAGAACAAGCTAAGATTACGTATTATTATATCAAAATAGTAATATTTACGGTTAATGTCAAGGGGAAAATTAAAGGCTAATGCCGATATTAAATTATCATTACCCACGAACTTGCCATAGGTATCCCTTCGGGAGAAGTTCGTGGCAATTTCACGTCTATGCTTGCGTATATTCGGCGGATTGTAAAAACAAAAAGGCAGGTATTACCTGCCTTTTAAAATTCATTAGTTGCGAGGTCACGTGACCTCGCCTTCGAATCGTGCCTACTTCTGCGGATTTTTCTTCAGATACTGTGAGCTGCTGTTGCGGGAATAATTCCTCGGAGCAGTATATGTATTTGAGTTTGTATTATAGCTTTTGTTGTAAGAAGTTTTTCTTTTGGTCGATTTTTTCTTTTTGTATGTCTTGCAGTTGGTCTTTTTATACTTTTTCTTGGACTTATACTTCTTTGAATTGTTATACTTTTTCTTAGTATATTTTTTCTTCGTATATTTCTTCTTGTTCTTATTACCCGCTGCGGAATATTTTTTGGAGAGGGAGTTTACCTGCTTATTGAGGGTTTTATTTACCCCGCTAAGGTATTTGTTCTTGTCCTTGAGAGACTTCTGCTCTTCGGTGAGTTCGTTGTACTCTTTAAAAAGGTTGTTGCTTACGTCCTGCTGCTTAATGTACTTATCGGACATAACTCCCAGCTCGCGCTGACTGTCCTCATAGAACGTTTTGTAATTTTTGTAGCTGTCATAGGACTTATAGAATACTGCTCCTAAGACGAGATTACAAAAAATAGAAAACGCTAAGATGATCTGAGTTTTGGTTTTCATAGCCCCGGTTTTTGTTTAGAAAGTGATTCCCCTGACATAAGAATGCAAAAAATAAATTTTTAAGTAAAGGCAGTTAGCTGATAATATTATATTTAGCTGATTTTGCAGTTCGCTGCCGGTAATTTGATGCCGGGGTTAAGAGAATGGTTTAGAAAGGGGATGACTCCATTCGCCGTTGTTGGTATTATAGCGAAGCGTCACCAACAACATTATAAGAATCAAAATCAGCTTAGTTTGTCAAAAATGTCCATTCACTTATTTCTTTATGATAAAAGCCGGCAGATGAATACTTTAATCGGTTATTTCTTCGCAGAGACTCCACTTTTTGTTTAACGGATTCCCGTGAATGTAATTTAATTTTTGAACAAGAACGGATTCAGTGAAAAGATTTACAGATAAAGGATTTCTTTCCCAAATTTGATATTCTCTACCGGATGTACTTACTCTGAACAATTCCAAAGACATGGAGTTTTCTTTTAGTAAAGCAAATTTCAACTGTTGTGCTGTATACTTTAGAAAATCTCTTTGAACGCCCGGTAATTGATGAGGATTTAGTATTTCCCATATTAAATGGATATGATTTGGCATAATTACAAATCCAAATACTCTGATTCGGTTGTTGTCAGTTAAAATTTTAAACTATCTATGATTATTTCCTTATGGCTGTCGTTGGAAAGAAGGTTGTTCCAATTTAAGATCGTGGCGGTAAAAAGAAGATGTTTGTATTCATATAAGAAATTTAATAGGGGGTGAAAATAAAGTCAACGTATTTTTTTGTTGTTGGTGATAACACCAACAACGGCGAATGGATCATTAATTATTGATGTATAATAAGTAAAGAGTTGTGATATTAGCTTGGCTGTATTAGGTAAAAGGAACATATTTAGTGTTACGCCTTACGGCGTTCTTCTTTTGCCTTGATGCAAAAGAAGCAAAAAATCAAGCCTTATGGAAATCGTGCTAA
>JAEYVS010000037.1 GCA_023429265.1 Bacteroidota bacterium
GAAGTAAAAGAAGGATAAATGAATCGCGGTTGATTTGATAATGAATTGCCACGAGCTTTAGCTCGTGGATAAAATGCTCTAAATAATTCAGGCTTTAGCCGCTAATTCTCAAACAACTATTTCCCAAGCCCCAGCTTGGGAATCAAGTTCACCAAGGTTATATTCCTAAAATTATCTCAAATTTAAAAATAAATTGTATAAATTCTCGACCCCCTCTCCTTACTAAGGAGAGGGGAAGGCTCCGATTTATCGGAGGCGGGGTGAGGTTAAAACCTTTGCACCCTTAGTGTCTTCGTGGTAAAAAAACTTTAAACTTTGACAAAAAAACTTCCGACTTTCCTCGTTCCCAAATTCCGATTTGGGAACGCTGACAAAAAAACTTTAAACTTTCAACTTTGGACTTTTAACTAACGGGTAAATATACTCTTTATCACCTGGCCCGCCACATTCGGATTTTCCTGGAAGCGCCGTATTGAGTACTCATACCATCTCTGCCCGAATGGCACATATATGCGGACTCTGTGTCCTGCATCTCTGATCTGATTTCTTAGCTGCTCCCTGACACCCAGCAGCATCTGGAATTCATACTTATCTTTATCCAGCCCTAACTCCTTCACGATTTTCTCGCATTTATGTACAAGGTGATCGTCGTGGGTAGCCATACCGACATAAGAGCCGCTCTCAAGAGCTATCTTCACCAGCTTCAAATAATTCTCACGTATCTCATCCTTACCTTTGAATGCAATTTCTTCAGGCTCCACATATATTCCTTTGCAGATCCTGAAGCTCGCCCCGATCTTCACGAGCCTTTTCACATCATCTTCACTCCTGCGCAGATATGCCTGGATTACAATTCCTACGTTATCATACTTTGCCCGGGCTTTTTCAAAAATTGTTATGGTTTTCTCAGTTACAGATGAGTCCTCCATATCGATACGTATGAAGACACCCTTCTTACTCGCGTACTCAAGTACCTCCTCGAATAGCCCATAGCAAAAATCATAATCTATGTCCAGCCCAAGCATGGTAAGCTTCACTGAAAGATAAGCGGGGAGGTTATTATTTACGATTGCGTCTATTACTTCAATATTTTCGTTTTTGCATTCGATTGCGGTATTCTTCTCGCTGACGCTCTCGCCTAATACGTCAATGGTGGATAAAAAGCTTTCTCTTTCGAGGGACTTAACTGTGGTGACAGCGTGCTCGATCTTATCCCCTGCTATGTATTTATTTGCAAAAACCTTGACTAATTTCTTGGGAAAAACGGGCAGTACGGAAACGACAGCTTTATTAAGGAGATTCATCGGTAAACGAGTAATTTATACAAAAATAACCGATTATACCATTTTACAAAAGGGGATAAAAAAAGCGGACTCTCGCCCGCTTTTAATTTGTATATTATTAACAATTGATTACTTAATAAGTACCATCCTTCTCGTTTGCTCAAAACTTCCGGCTTTAATTTTATAATAATAGATTCCTGATGCAAGATTTGACCCGTTAAAACCGTCTCCAGAGGAAGGAACTAATAAAGGATAATCCGGATATCCATTAAATAATAAATGACTCGGCTGAGGAGGAACATCAACCAAGCGGTCCACAACCCAATTATACCTCCCTTCTGCGCTAACAATATCCGAGGCAGTATTTATATTTGAACAATCAGAACCATAAATGTGGAAATATAGACCTTTTCCCGTTTCACATGGTGGGCTCTGGAATGAGTAATTTGTACTCCAACATTCTTCTCCGCCTTTTGCTATTCCATCATACTCGGAGAATCTTTGATGATTCGCCAGAACATAGTAATCATCTGTTCCCGGGATGTTTACTCTTGCCATATCACCTGTGGCAATATAATCTTCAAGTGTGACGCTTGTAGAAGATGTGATCGCATTTGGAATATATTGAAAACCTGACATTTGTCTCTCGTGTGGAAAATAACAGTACAATGTCTTTCTATGACTACCCGGGAAAAATCCAATTTCTTGATGAAAAATTATCCATCTATGGGTTATCTCATGCTCAATTAGTTGCAAGGTATGCGCTGCGTGATGAAGCTGAGCAATAACAGTTACTCCACTGCTATTCCCGGGAGATCCATCAGTACCGTTGATTATGGTGTTATCTAATGTTCTTGTTGCCATAAGTTGTGCTTTTCCGCCAATACCCGGATCATTAAAAAACCAATCATCGTCATTATTCGGAACGTTTCTATAGACGATTATTATCATCTCTGCTGTTCCATCCGGTCCATATTCCCATTGCTGCAAAGTGGAATTATAGCTCCAATTATCATAATCAGAATAATCTATTTGAGAATCCATCAATCCAAGTATTAAATAATTTAACTGCCCAACTGTGGTTAAAAGATTTTTATAGTAAGTAGAGGGCTCGGGCAAAATTACTTTATATTCTTCACCTATCACGTCAAGTTCTCCAAGTGACATTTCACAGAAAAAATCCGATAAAGTATATGCGCTATACCGGTCAATCGAAGGAGTATTGTAACTTTCTTCATTTGCGTCTATCAACGAAATATTAGGTTGAGTTGCCTCTGGAGGGGTGAAAAAAGTAGGTTCTTGCCAAAACGTATAACCATAACCCGGGTTATTGTCATCTGGGAAGGTTACATATATAATTGCAACCCGTAATGCTTCTCCTTCTGCGTTTGTGTTGTTTGGAAGTCTGAAAGGAGGTTCTAATGAATGCAGTCCGTCTTCATTGCCGCAAACCATTTCATCTCCAAATTGGCTGTAAACCGGAAACGCAATAGAAAATATTATTATTAAACTTAATAATGTGATTACAATTTTCATTTCATTAGTATTTAAATTAATAAGTGGTTGTTTAATAGTATAAATACTTTGAAGTGAATTGTAATGAGTTAAACCGGTTCAATGGATTTCATCGTATTTATCCTCCTTTCCTCAATGCATTGAGGCTACTTAATGATTATAAATTTTTTCAATTGCAGAGCATTATGCTCAAAGACTAAAGAATAAAAATACACTCCGCTTGAATATACATCCGCGTTAAAAATTATTTTGTATCCACCCGGAGTATGAAAAGAGTTTACGATCGTTGCTATTTCCCTGCCCAGTATATCACTTACTTTTATTTGAATGTGTCCTTGTTTTGGTATATTATATTCTATCGTTGTTGATGAATTAAATGGGTTTGGATAATTTTGAAACAATTCAAACGAGGAGGGGATTTCATTAGAAATCTGGCTTATCGAAGAAACTACCGGAGAATATTTCAAAACAACCATATCCCATTTCCCGTTGGCATTCTGACTGATTCCTCCTATGAATAAGTGACCGGATGTATCACATAGAGCTTTTATGGGGCGGTGGTTTCTGAATGGAAATGCGGTATCATAATTTAGAGTAAACATTTCATCCCCCTTCGGGCTGTAAACTACTGTAGATATATTATCCCAAAGAGTAAACCTGCCGCTTTTTCCCGTTACAAAAACATTTTCATTCCTGTCAACTACAACCGTTACAGGTTCATCGTTGCTTGTTGTTACGGGATTATACCTTCTTACCCACAAAGAATCTCCATCTTGGTTATATTTTATTGTCAAATAATCCCATCCTTGTTCACCCGGCTTACCGCTCACACCTGTAATATAAACGTAGTTTTTGGTATCCATAAAAATGTCTCTTTCATCATCTACATTGTTTAAACTATTATTGTGGTATGTTCTTTCCCATAAAATATTTCCTAACGTATCAACTTTTGCAAGATAAAAATCGGCATTAGTTTTTGGTGACGAAAGAACTCCTCCTAAATATGCATTGTTTTCCGCATCAAAAAGAATATCTCTAACTGCCTGAGGGGAAAAATACTTTCCCCAAACTGAATCACCTTCTAAGTTATATTTTATTAATGCCCCGCCAAGTCCTGTGGAGGCATATATGGAGATATTATTTCTTTTGTCAAGCTCTATGTCCCGAGGAGCATCAATACCGCCAATAGCATCAAATTCATTCTGCCATTGTATTTCACCAGATGGGCTGTACTTTGTAAGTAGTAGGTTAGAACTCTGCGCTGTATGGATTTGCCCAAATAAATATATACTATAACTACTGTCCACAACTATACCATTAACCAAATGATACAAACTGTCTTGATTTAGATACCTTCTTATCCAAAGAGTATCCCCCGATGATGAATATTTTATTGTTGCAGAATATGTTTTGACAGGAGGACCCGCTGTGTCACGGCTTGTGCCGGCTACGATAACATTCCCCGATTTATCAACCTTTATTGCAGCCGGTTCATCTTCACCGCTCTGCGGTCCGTCATAAGTCCTTACCCACGCAAGAGATCCAAATTTATCATACTTTAGTGTTATGAAATCATTGTTAACGCTGTCAACAACAAGGGTTCCGGTCACATATACATTGCCTTCATCATCGATAGCCATATCCTTTGCATAATGATTAAACATATTACCCGCATACCTCGCTGCCCATTCAATATAAGGTTG
>JAEYVS010000040.1 GCA_023429265.1 Bacteroidota bacterium
GAAGTGGAGAGCTCGACTAAAGTGAAAAAAGAACATATTACCGATGTCTCCTATCAGTATCATATTATGACTAAGACTGGATTGGAATTAGACGACATATCGCTGGTGTATGTCAATAATAAATATATTCGTAATGGAGAACTTGACCTTAGTGAACTCTTTATTATTAAATCGCTAAAGGAAAAAGCTCTGGAGAATCAAGAACTGATTGATGAATTTGTGGAGGATCTCAAAAATACTCTGCGGATGGACGCTGTTCCGGAAATGGGAATAGGAAAGCATTGTACGAAACCGTATAAGTGCGATTTCCACACTAACTGCTGGAAGGACATTCCCGATGGTTCTGTTTTTGAACTCATTGGGTTTCAAATGAATAAAAAAATGGAGCTCTACGAAAGAGGGATTATCAAAATTTCGGATATCCCGGAGGATATAGAGCTAAATGTTTTACAGCAAATTCAGGTAAGGTCTTTAAAGGATAATAAACCTTATGTTAATAAGGAAAGCATAAGTGAGTTTTTGTCAGGATTAAATTACCCACTGTATTTTATGGATTTTGAAACCATTAATCCTGCAATTCCAATTTATGACAATACAAGCCCTTACAGGCAGATTCCATTTCAGTACTCTCTTCATTTACTGAATAATCGTGGGGACGAACCTGTGCATTTTGAATACCTGGCGGAGAATGCGCGCGATTGCAGGTATGACTTCGTAAGGTCTTTGATCGATGACATCAAGGGGACGGGGAACATAATTGTTTATAATAAACCCTTTGAAAGAAAAAGGCTGGAAGAGCTTTCTGTTGAATTTCCTCAATATAAAAAAGAAATTCTGGCTGTGATAAACCGCTTAAAAGATTTGATGAAACCATTCAAAGAAAGATCATACTATCATCACGATATGGAAGGTTATTACGGACTAAAAACAGTCTTACCTTCCCTGATACCGGAGCTTAGCTATCAAAATCTTTCCATTTCAAACGGCGGATTAGCGCAGATCTCCTTCCTTAAATTAAATGATGACGGATTGAGCGGGGAAGAAAAGAAGAAGATAAGGGAGGACCTCCTGGAGTACTGCAAACTTGATACCTTCGCTCTGGTTAAGATTCTGGACGAACTTTACAAGCTGTGTGCTTGACAGCTGTTTTTTTCAGGACACAGAGGAGTTAGTACCTTGACAATAAACGTAAATATTACTATATTGTATGTGAAGTAACGTAATCAGACTCGTGCACTGATACGCTTGAAATGGGATTAATTTTGTTAAGTTTTGTATTTACAGTGATAACAAAAAAAATTTCAAGAGAAACACAATGAGACAAACTACTAATAAAACAGATCAAATTTTCAGACCGCAAGCAGGATTTTTCTAAATTACTATTAAAACACATTCAGTCAAAAACTGCCATTCCTTTTGAATAGTTTAGCGCATCTGCAATTAGTATATTTAAAAATCACTCAATGCTGCGACTTTTTGTTGCGACCTTTTAAAACAATTTTGTGTTTACTAAGTATAAGCTAATATAAATCAATAAAAACCATAGCATGACAAAATGATTACTCTTTTACGTTCGAAACACTAAAATTAGGAGTTGTCATGCAAAATTCGTTAAAAACTAACACATTTATGCCAAACACCAAAATACTTTGGGTTGATGATGAGATTGACCTTCTGAAGTCCAATATTATGTTCCTGAAACAGAAGGGCTATGAAGTAAATGAAGCCACAAATGGCGAGGACGCTCTACAGCTCATTAAAGAAAATGAATACGACCTCGTATTTATGGATGAGATGATGCCAGGTATGGGAGGACTGGAGACGCTGGTTGGTTTAAAAGATCTCAAACCCGCTCTGCCCGTGGTAATGGTCACCAAAAATGAGACCGAGAGCCTGATGGAGGATGCCATCGGAAATAAGATCTCGGATTACCTTATCAAACCTGTTAACCCTAACCAGCTTTTGCTCGTTTGTAAAAAGGTTCTTGAGTCTAAGAGGATTAAAGGCGACCAGATCTCTCGTGACTACATACAGGAATTTAATAGGATGTCGGCGGCTTTATTTGATAATCCCGACTGGAAGGAATGGATAAACCTCTATTCAAAGATGACAAATTGGGATCTGGATGTGAGCGAGCACAGAGAGCTTGGCTTAATGCAGACCATTTCCGACCAGAAAAGAGAGTCTAATGCGGAATTCTGTAAGTTCGTAGAAAAACACTATGAAGACTGGGTGAATGCCGAAGAAGGAGATGATGCTCCTACTCTTTCACACCAGATAATGGATAAGTATGTTTTCCCGGAATTGGATAGTCATAAGTCGGTCTTTCTATTTGTAGTCGATTGTATGAGGCTCGATCAGTGGCTCGTGATGGAGCCTTTCCTGAATCCGTATTTCAGGATGACCAAGGATTATTATTACTCATTACTTCCGACAGCAACTCCATACAGTCGTAATGCAATTTTCGCCGGTCTTTTCCCTTCGGATATTGAAAAGCATTATCCGGAACTCTGGAAAGGGAGCGATGATGAAAACAGCCGCAATATGAACGAAAAAGAGCTTCTGACAAAGCTGCTCCAGAGAAGAAGGATAAACCTGAGAAATGACGTACGCTACACAAAGATCATGGACTCGGAATTCAGCCGCGGCATAGAGAATAAGATTGTTTCATTCACTGAAAGCCATCTGAATACAGTGGTGATCAATTTTCTCGATATGATAGTTCACTCACGAAGCGACTATGCGATTCTTAAGGAAATTGCTCCTGACGAGTCGGCATTCAGATCTTTGACGGCATCCTGGTTTGAGCATTCCTCATTCTTTGGTATGCTGAGAAAACTTGCGGGAAAGCCGGACGTAAAGATCATAATTACTACGGATCACGGAAGCATCAGATGTCTCCACGGTGTAAAAGCGCTTGGGGACAGAGATTCATCGCCTAATCTGAGGTATAAATACGGCAGAAATGTTAATGCCGACCCAAAACACTCGATGTTTATTAATAACGCAGGAAGATACAAGCTTCCTTTGAGAAATGGTATGGTGAATTACATTATAGCTAAGGATGATTATTACTTTGTATATCCGACTGATTATCATAAATATCTGAATATGTATAACGACACTTTCCAGCACGGCGGTATATCGCTCGAAGAAATGATTCTGCCGGTAATAACTCTCGAGTCAAAATAGTGGAAAGGATAATATCCAGAAGCCCGGTGGAAACGGAAAGTATAGGAGAGAAGTTTGCGGCAGGTTTAAAGAGTGGTGACATAATAGGATTGAAAGGTGATTTAGGCAGCGGTAAGACGCAGTTCGTAAAAGGGGTCTGCCGCTTCTTCAATATTACCGTCGAAGTGAATAGCCCTACATTTATCCTGGTGAATGAATACATAGGTTCCTCAGGAAACGAAAAGAGGAGTATTTATCACTTTGACCTCTACAGGTTAAAGAAAGCCACTGAGCTTGATTCACTCGGACTCGATAATTATTTTAATAACGAAAGCATATGCCTTGTAGAATGGAGCGAGCTTCTTGAGGAATATCTTGGGAATAAACTTAATACAGTAATACTCGAACACGGACAAAATGAAACCGAAAGAATTATAATTCTGCCCTGATGAATACCCTGCTATTAGACTCTTCATCCAATACAACCGCCTATGCCTATGTAATAAACGGCGGTATTATCTTTGAAAAAAAGCTCGAAGGCAGCCGTAACGCGGACGCGCTTATGTTTGAAATGAAAAATGATTTTCAGAGCAGGGGAATAGATCTTAAAGAAATTGATGTAGTGAGTCTTTCAAATGGTCCCGGGTCTTTTACAGGGCTCAGGATAGGTTCGGCTATTGCAAAAGGCATTTGTTATGCCTCGGAAGCTAAACTCATTGAAATTCCAACACTCGACATAATTGCAAATAAGCACGGAGAATCCCCTGAATTTGCATCAGTTATACATTCAGGAATGCGTACGGGTGAGATTTATTATGCTGTTTATAAAAAAGATACCGTCTTATTCCGCATTTCGGACTATTCGATTGGCACGATGGATACAATAATGCAATATAAAGAAATAGTCATAAATGAAAATGTTGATTTTGGCGAAAATTTTAAGGATGTTAGTGTAGTAAATGTAAGCAATAAGTCCGGGATGAGATCCCAATTAGAGCTTACACAGGAGAAAATTAATGAAAACCGGTTTTCAGATATCTGGACTGCCGGGCCGTTTTATATGCAGGAATTTAAACCTGCGGCTAAAGGAGAATAAAAATAGATGGCGTGGTTTAAGAGATCTAAAGAGAATATTTCCACCGATCAGCCTAAAAAGGATGTACCGGGTGGACAATGGGTAAAGTGCCCGAATTGCCACGAGCTGATGCATAAGAAACAATGGGAAGCGAATAACTATGTCTGTATGAAATGCAACCACCATTTCCGGATAGGCAGCAAAGAATACTTTGAAATACTGCTTGATGAGAAATCATATAAGGAAATGGATAAGAAAATGATTTCCACTGATCCGCTGGAGTTTACCGACACTAAAAAATACAAGGATAGAATAAAAGCTTCCATAGATTCAACTGAACTATTTGATGCGGTTAGAACCGGAACAGGAAAGATTAACGGCAGAGATATTGTAATTGCCTGTATGGATTTCGCTTTTATCGGCGGGAGTATGGGCAGTGTTGTTGGTGAGAAGATCAGCCGCGCAGTCGACCGCGCGATCAAAACAGGTAACCCCTTAATTGTTATCTCTGCCAGCAGCGGCGCCAGAATGATGGAAGGGGCGCTCTCATTGATGCAAATGGCAAAGATCAGTACGCGTCTCGCAAAGCTCTCCGAGGAAAAGATCCCATATCTTTCAGTTCTCGTAGACCCGACTACCGGCGGTGTCACAGCTTCTTATGCTATGCTCGGCGACATTAATATTGCTGAACCGGAAGCGCTGATTGGTTTTGCCGGTCCTCGCGTAATTAAACAGGCTACGGGAAAGGATCTTCCCAAAGGATTCCAGAGGTCAGAGTTTTTATTGGAACACGGGTTTGTGGATATAATAGTCGAAAGAAAGGACCTGAAGGATAAAATTACACAGATCTTAAATCTCATAATGTAAGAGCATTAATGAAGGTTATCCGCGAAATTAAGTCCATGCAGGAGATCGCAGAATACAACCGCTGCGCAGGTAGATCCATTGGATTTGTCCCTACTATGGGATACCTCCATAAGGGACACGTTTCCCTTGTCGAAAGAGCGAGAGAGGAGAACGATATCGTGGTGGTCAGTATCTATGTAAACCCCACACAGTTCCTGAAAGGTGAAGACCTGAATAAATATCCCCGTGATTTTGAGCGTGACTACATTATGTGTGAAAAATCCGGGGTAGATTACATTTTTTATCCCGGTGATGGTGAAATGTACAATGAAAACCATTATACAAGTGTTGTTGTTTCAAACATATCCGATAAGCTCGAGGGTAAATTCCGCCCCGGACATTTTACGGGAGTTGCTACGATAGTTTATAAACTTTTTAACGCGGTAAAGCCTCATAAAGCGTATTTTGGACAAAAAGATGCCCAGCAGGTGCTAGTGATAAAGAAGATGGTTAGTGATTTGAATTATGACGTGGACATAGTTGTAGGTGAGACCATCAGAGAAGACAGCGGTCTTGCAATGAGCTCAAGAAATTCTTATCTTAGTGCGGAATACAAATCGCAGGCCGGTGAAATCAGCCAGGCTCTTTGTGAAGCCAAAAAGCTGATTATGTCAGGCAGAGTATCCAGTACAAAAGAAGTCCTGGAATACATTGTCAGATACATCTCGACTCAGGCTCCACGAGGAGAAATCCAATATGTCGCAATTACGGATAATACTGAACTCGATGATATTTCGGACATCAGGAGCTATTCCGGAGAAGTGCTAATATCCACAGCAATAAAGTTTGGAGCCACAAGGCTCATTGATAATGTACTTTTTACAAAAAATTAATACAGAGGAATAAGTAAATGAACAGGTTTATGTGTAAATCTAAAGTACACAGAGCCACTATTACCCAGGCAGAACTCCATTACGAGGGAAGTCTTACGCTCGATGCGGAGCTGATGGACGAAGCAGGCTTAATACCATATGAAAAGATCCAGGTAGTTAATATTAATAATGGTCTAAGGTTCGAAACTTACATAATAGAGGGTGAAAGACACTCCGGTACCATATGCCTCAATGGCGCGGCTGCAAGGCTGGGTATGGTAGGTGATAGAGTTATCCTCATCGCTTATGGAATGTTTTCTGAAGAAGAACTCGCGGATTTTAAACCTAAGGTCGTTTTCGTTGATGAACACAACAGGATTGTAAAGAAAGAACCTGAAATCATTGATGTGTAAAACATCTCGTTGTAGTTTTCGATTTTGTTAGTTTCAATTCTCAGGTACTATTATTAAATTTGTTTTTTGTAAAATAAATTTCGAGCTCCATTCCGGGGAGCCACATATATGTTTGCATCCAGACAATTAGCTACTGTTATACTTGCCGCAGGAAAGGGAACCAGGATGAAAAATCCTGAGAAGTCCAAAGTAATGTTCGAGCTGGATGGGAAACCAATGATCCAGTTTGTACTCGAGCTTGCGCTGGAGATTAATTCAGATCTCATCATCCCTGTAGTCGGATTTAAGAAACAATCCGTGATCGAATTCATCGAAGAAGAATTCCCAAACAGTTTGCGTAAGATAACTTTTGCGAATCAGGATGAGCAGCTTGGTACGGGACACGCCGTTATGCAGGCTAAAGACATTTTGAGCAGCTTCAAAGGAGATGTTCTAATCCTTTCAGGAGATGTCCCGCTTCTTAAGCCGGAGACAGTTTCGGAGTTTCTCGAGTTTCATTATGAAAATAGTAACGTAGCGAGTTTAATATCCGCGCACTTTGATGATCCTCACGGATATGGCAGGGTTATCAGGGATATTAATTCCGAAGTTACAGGTATCGTCGAAGAAAAGGATGCCACGGAGATCCAGAAGCAAATTAAAGAGATCAATTCGGGTATATACCTGATAGACAATAAAGCGCTGCTCGAAGCTCTCGAAAGCCTGAGTACCGACAATGCCCAGGGTGAATATTATCTTACTGACATCTTTGAATATCTCCGTAATAAATCTAAAAGTGTTGGAGCTTACCCTGTAGAAAATGTGATAGAAATAACAGGCGTTAATACTATCGAGCAGCTTGCTGAGCTGGAAAAACATCTTTAAATTTATACAATGCCTCCAATAATTGCTTCCGTATCAGGTGTGAGAGGTATTATGGGCGACAGCCTCACACCTCAGAATATAATCAAGTTTACCTCAGCCTATGCTCAATACCTGCAAAAAACCTCAAAGTCCAGGACCATAGTCATTGGACGTGACGGCAGGCTCCACGGTGAAGTTGTTGAGACGATGGTTATAGCCACTCTCAGGATGTGTGGGTATAATGTGATCAATATAGGCGTGGCGCCGACCCCAACAGTACAAATTGCAACTGAGCATACTGAAGCATCCGGCGGTATTTCAATCACAGCATCCCACAATCCACAGATATGGAACGGACTAAAATTCCTTAATGCCGACGGGACATTCCTCGATGCAAAACAGATAGATAAATTCCTGTCCATCGCCGGGAAAAGTAATTTTAAGTATGCCGACATCGATAATATAGGGACACTTACGGAAAGCAAAGGCTGGCTCGATAAACACATCGAAAAGGTTTTAAAACTGAAGCTGGTAGATGTAAAAAAAATAAAGCACAAAAAGTTTAAAATAGTCGTAGATGCTGTGAATGCATCAGGGTCACACATTGTCCCCAAGCTCCTGAAAAAGCTTGGCTGCAAAGTCATTCCGCTGTATTGTGATGGTAGCGGAGTGTTCCCGCATATGCCGGAACCATTACCACACAATCTCAAAGCTCTCTGCAAAGCCGTCAAATCCCACGGCGCGGATCTCGGCATCTCCGTTGATCCGGATGCCGACAGGCTGGTGCTTATAACCGATAAAGGACAAACCTATGGCGAGGAAAATACGATTGCCACAGTAGTAAATTATGTCCTGAAAAATGCTGGTAAATCCAAAAAGAATGTCACGGTAAACCTTTCGACCACAAGAGCTGTCGAAGATGTAACCGCACACTATGGAGGAAAAGTCTTCCGCAGCCCGGTTGGTGAGATCAATGTTGTTAAGCAGATGCAGATAAATGGCTCCATCGTTGGCGGTGAGGGGAGCGGAGGGATTATTCTTCCTGCCCTGCACTATGGACGAGATGCCATGGTTGGAATAGCTTTAGTACTCGCAGAGTTCGCCGGATATAAAGGAAAAGTCAGCGATTACAAAAAGCAAGAACTCCCTCAATACCACATCACAAAGGATAAAATGGAGAATGTAAAAGACCCCGATGGAATTCTAAAGAAAGTTATAGCCAAATTTAAAAATGAAGACTGTAAGATCTCCATTATCGACGGGGTAAAGCTGGACTTTCCCGGTCACTGGATCCACCTGCGTAAATCAAACACCGAACCGATTATCCGTATCATCACCGAAGCCCCGACCGAGAAAGAAGCTTCAAAGATTCAATCAGAGTTTATTTCATCGATTAAGAAGCTGTAGCTAAAATTTCTTTCCCGAAGCATAGTAAAGAATAACTGCACCACTCCCGAATATTTTAGTCTTTATCAGTTTAAGATTGATTCTCTTGTCGATTTCATCCAATAATTTTAAACCTTTTCCTGCCATCAACGGATGAATACAAATCTGGATGATGATGTATCTCATCATCGGCGATCCCCTGGGTATGATCACAAACTCCATCGAGGGTCATATTGATCGCCGCTATTACTTTCCTCATGATAGACCGATTATTTTCTTGTAAAGTCATATTATTAAAATCCTTTAAGCATGTCAATTGATTTATGACCAGTCTTTTACCTCAAAAAAAAAGTTTAATATTGTTATTATACTAAAAAAATCGATAGTATGTCTGAAAAATACCAATC
>JAEYVS010000169.1 GCA_023429265.1 Bacteroidota bacterium
TTACTTTAGGGTGTGAAGATAATCCCAGGTAATTATTCGCGCAGAAGTTAAGCACTTCTTTTCCGTTAGCTGTTATTTCAGCACCTTGCGGAGTTTCTATGATCCTTTCTTTTTTGAATAATCCTGCTTCTTCAATGGATTTTAGCTCTTCTTTCAGCTGGGGTTGTAATTTGTTATACATAGTGAAATTAATTTCGGTTTATATTATTACTCTAAAAATAATGAATTTGATACCCTCAATTAAGGGAATTATTAGTTTTCGCTTGATTTTGATTTATCAGGTATTTAAAAAGATTTCCGTAATGGTCTTAAAATTGAGTTTGAAAAAACAGGGATTTCCTAACTGGTGTTTCCCGAAGGAATTTTTATTTTAGCCTTTTAAAGACCTGCCACTCCCGCAGGGATGCCTACGTAGAATTTCACTCCCATAGGGATGCCTATGGCAGAATTTTCTTTTTCTTCAGGTACACCAAAAATTTGAAATGATTTTTATTTTATACCTCTAATTGTCACTGATTGAATCTAATTTGTACGAATAATTGGATTTAAGTCTGTCAAGAACTATTGAATCTTTTGATCTAATGGTAGTATTAGATTAGTTCTATACAAAGATAGGACAAAGCAGGGTTGATAAGCAAGAAAAAAATAGTTGTATAGCGCATCTATACCAAGTGGCACTTAAAGTATTGTTAAAACTTTGGCGATGTCCGTTTGACTTGACGAGCATATTTGATTAGTAATGATCAATTTTCATTGTTCTGATTTGAATTTTCCAATTTTTGAATATAAAAAGGCGAGGTTGCGTAACCTCGCCTGCATATAAATTGAATAAAATCGCTCTCCTACTTAATTAGCATCATCTTTCTTATCTCTGTCATTCCGTTTGTTTCCAGCTTATAGAAATATACTCCACTTGAAACTCCCGCGCCGTTCCACTGCATATTATACTGCCCGGCGGAGAGCTCCTCGTTTATCAGGGTCGCAACTTCCTTTCCAAGTGTATTGTAAACAGTAAGCTTAACTTTAGATGCTTTTGGGATATCGAATTTTATGTTTGTTGCAGGATTGAATGGATTTGGATAGTTTTGGTATAATGAAAATTTATCGGGTATAATTGACGAAGATACAGGATCTATTGCTGTTACATTATCTCCTGCTTTAGTCACATTATGTACTTCTCTGTTAGCTGCTCCATCATTCTGCACAAAAGCAATTGTATAGATATTTGCATCTACCCAGTTTGTTTCACGTTTGTACTTAATCGTGTAATCATAATTACCTGAAGTCGTCGGAATGGTAATTCCTGTCACATCGGGATACGCTCTTTTGAATACGTATTTGAATAAGCTTACCCCGTTACTTCCCGGAGGTGTTCCGTAGTCAATAAACGCTTCAACAGCCATGACTCTAAGTTTATAATCACCTGCAGCTAGATTTTCAAGGACGCTCACCCTAATGTCAGTTTGAATAGTATCTCCTGCAATCCTTGTGTCTGTAACAAAGATCTGGACTTTTGGGACAACAACTTTTCTGGTGTTAAACGCATTATCCAGATTTACCTGCGAAAATGGCCAGATATCGTGAAAAACCTTTCCATCCGCATTAAGCCAGGGAGAGGCATTCATTCCATAATATGTACCGTACCGGGCAGAGTTCTGGGTTGGATTATCATTATACATCGGATCAAATCCGGGGAAATTACCGTGATATTTGATTGTCACGATCGTATCTCCTTTAGTATCTATAAATGACTGGAGCAAAGGATCATTATTAGCGCAGGGTACACAAGAAGCGTTTGTCAGAGCTTCAAAAAAGACTCGTTTTACAGGGACATTATCCTGGGAATGAGATAAAGGGGTATAGCATATCGCTAAAACTAAGATCAGTAATAGTTTTTTCATTGTTCACGGGTTTTGTTTTCTCTTTTAGAATTTACTTAAAATATGGGGTTTTTGCTATAAAATAAGTTACCTTTACCTGTGCAGGCGAGGTTACGTAACCTCGCCTGCAAAATAAGATAATAAAACGGTAAGTGTCTCTACTGTAATGTTAATTGGGATACAATAAAAGTGTTCATAGGGTGAGTTAAGATTGCAACGGTAAGGAAATCTATTGTCGCGGCACCCGGTGAAATTATAGTACCTGTGGATTCAATTTTGAAGGAAAAATGAAGAATAATTTATTGCGGGAAATAAAAAAAGCCGGCTGTGAAATTAATCACTCACCGGCTTTGCATGTGGGGAATAAAACAAAATTTTTACTTAACCTATCGTGTCAATTAATGTATCAAAGGCTGTGATGCTCTGGCTTCAAGCTTTTTCAGCCTGTTATCAACTTCCATCAACTTTAACAACAATGCCTTGCATAAAACCGTTCCATCCTCAACGATCGTATCACCTAATTCTTTGCTTTTTTTGACTAATTCCTGCATCTCGTTTATTTGTTCTTGTTTCATGTTTTGTGAATTTAACTTTAAACAGTTGCGCCTTCCATCTTCATATGGCTGAGGTCAACACCTAATCCATCTGCTACTCCTCTTCCGAGCTCTTCATTGGCTCTGAAGAAATGGCATAGCTGTCTCATAATTATCTCATCTTTCTTTGGGCTTGTAATGCCTTTCATATGACCAACTATATTATTAATTAAATTTTGCCTTCCCTGATCATCCAGCGCTTTAGTATAGAGCAGTCCCGCCTGGGTATAATGATCGTCTTCACCCGGAGCATTCCTGTCGTACCAGTCTGCGAGGTCCGAATCAAGCTTCATTCCGGGCTCTTTATAACTTTCATCCACCTGTATGTTGTCGAAGCTGTTAGGGAAGTAATTAGGCTCATCGTAACCATTGCCGTCAACTCTCATCATTCCATCCCTCTCATAATTTGAAACCATATAAGGACATTTATTCACCGGGATCTGTTCATAATTAACTCCAAGCCTGTATCTATGAGCATCGGGATATGACAGCAGTCTTCCCTGCAGCATTTTGTCAGGAGAATATCCTATGCCGTCCACTACGTGAGCGGGTGCAAATGCTGCCTGCTCTACTTCAGCGAAATAATTCTTTGGAATTGCATTCAGCTCCATTACTCCTACCTCGATCATCGGGTATTCATCGTGATACCAAACTTTTGTCAGGTCGAACGGATTAAATTCAAAATTCTTAGCCTGCTCCTCTGTCATTACCTGTATGTACATTGTCCATTTCGGAAAATCACCTTCCTTAATGGCGTTGACAAGGTCTTCCTGAGCGTGATCGGGGTTTTTTCCTGCCATCTCAGTCGCTTCAGAATCTGTGAAATTCTTTATTCCCTGCTGTGTCTTAAAATGGAATTTCACCCAGACTCTTTCATTATCTGCATTTATCATCGAAAGGGTATGGCTGCTGAAGCCGTCCATATGCCTGTATCCGTATGGTGTGCCCCTGTCGCTCATTAATATCAATACCTGGTGAAGGCTTTCCGGATTTAATGACCAGAAGTCCCACATCATTGTCGGGCTCTTCAGGTTTGACATCGGGTCCCTTTTCTGTGTGTGAATGAAGTCGCCGAATTTCTTCGGATCTTTGATAAAGAAGATCGGTGTGTTATTACCAACCAGGTCCCAGTTACCGTCTTCCGTGTAAAACTTTATTGCAAACCCTCTCGGGTCTCTTGCGGTGTCGGCGCTTCCTTTTTCTCCGCCAACCGTGGAAAATCTGATCGCCAGCTTTGTTTCTTTGCCTATTTGATTGAATATCTTTGCCCGGGTATATTTTGTGATGTCCTGTGTTACTGTAAATGTACCGTAAGCCCCTGTTCCTTTTGCGTGAACCACTCTTTCAGGGATCCTTTCCCTGTTGAAGTGAGCCATTTTTTCGTGAAGTATGAAATCCTGCAATAATAGCGGTCCGCGGGGACCAACTGACATAGTATTTTCGTTCTCTGTATATGGCTTACCTGATGCCGTAGTCAGCTTTCGTTTTTTCTCGTCCATCCTAACTCCTTCTCCTAAAAAATTTTGTTTTAAAAACCCCAAATTATTGAGCACGTCTGATTGTATATGTAAAAATACTACTATTCATTTTATAATTCAAATTGATTACATTTATGATAATATAGATAAAAACTATAATTAATATGACGATACAGCAGCTATCATATATAATTGCCGTAGATACATACAGAAATTTCAAAACAGCGGCAGACAAATGTTTCGTTACGCAGCCTACTCTCAGTATGCAGATACAGGTGCTGGAGAATGAATTCGGGGTGAAGATATTCGACCGCACAAAGAAACCTGTTATCGTAACAGACATCGGGAGGGACATCATCGACCAGGCGCGGGTAATCCTTCAGGAAACAGAAAGATTGACGGAAATAATTTCAGAAGGAAAAAATACGCTGGAAGGAGAAATCACTCTCGGGATAATCCCGACGCTTGCGCCGTACCTGCTGCCATTGTTCCTGCATAAATTCATTAAGAAGTACCCTAAGATAAAGGTTATTGTAAGCGAATTGACGACTGCGACGATAATAGACAGGTTGAAGAAAAATCTCATCGATGCGGCTGTGCTGGCTACACCCCTTAATGACGGTTCATTGAAGGAGCTTCCATTGTTTTATGAGGAGTTCTCAGTTTACACGTCAAATCAGAACCGGCATATAATAAACAGTATTTAATTGCTGAAGACATCAATCTCGATCACCTGTGGCTCCTGGAAGAGGGGCATTGTCTGCGGTCGCAGATATTAAACTTATGCGAACTCCGTCGTCAATCAGTTGGCGCGAAGCACATAGAATACCAGGCGGGCAGCATTGAGACACTGATTAAAATGGTGGAGCTGAACGACGGTATTACGGTATTACCTGAGCTCGCCCTCAAAGACCTCAGCAAAAGACAGCTGGAAAGGATACGCCACTTTAAAGCCCCGGCGCCGGTACGTGAGATAAGTATGGTCACTCACCGCAGCTTCGTAAAGACCCGTCTCCTGAATGCCCTGGCAGAGGAGATAGTACAGAGCATCCCGGAGGATATGAGAGCCGCAAAGAAAAAGAAAGTGGTGAGGATTTTTGAGTAAAATTCTTATAAATTACCAACTTTTTCCATAGAACTTCCCCTCTATTTCCATTAAATTGCTTAAATCCAATAGTTTTAATGCCAAAAAGAACCGATCTAAAGACCATTCTAATCATAGGCAGCGGACCCATTGTCATCGGGCAGGCGTGCGAATTCGATTATTCAGGTACCCAGGCTGTAAAAGCCCTCAAGGAAGAAGGATACAGGGTTGTCCTTATCAATTCCAATCCGGCAACGATAATGACAGATCCTGAGCTCGCCGATGCAACATACATAGAGCCGATCACAGCTCATTTCATCGAAAAGATCATAATCAAAGAAAAGCCGGATGCAATCCTTCCAACAATGGGTGGGCAGACAGCGCTCAATGC
>JAEYVS010000192.1 GCA_023429265.1 Bacteroidota bacterium
GATAATGATGGAGATAAAGATATGTTTGTTGGTGGATTTTTGATAGGGCAATCAAAATTTTATAAAAACACCGGAACATCTTCAAATTTCAGTTTTACTTTTGAATCAAGCGCTGCCGGAATGGGTATTGACAGCTTAGGACAAAGCTCGACCCCCGTATTTGTTGACATAGATAATGACGGCGACTATGATTTCTTTTCGGGTGATTGGAACGGAAGGATTCATTTTTACGAGAATACAGGAACAGCTTCCAATTATAATTTCGAGTTCAGATCTAAATTTTATAATGGTATCGATGTCGGTGATGAGAGTGTACCTAGGTTTTATGACATCGATGATGATGGTGATTACGATCTTTTCATAGGCAGAGCAGATGGCAAAATTTCCTTTTACAGAAATGATGGAAATGCCACAACTCCAAATTTTGTATTGGTTACCAACAGTTACAAAGACATCTATGTGACCCGAAACGCTGCCCCCGAATTCATAGACATAGATAATGATACCGATGTGGATCTTTTCATTGGTAATATCAAAGGTGGCTTGTATTATTTCAACAACACGGACGTAATCGGCATCCAAACGATTACTTCTAGCATCCCTGACGGATTTTTACTTAAACAAAACTATCCAAACCCATTTAATCCATCGACAAATATATCTTTCGACATTCCTAAAAGTTCTTTTGTGGAATTAAGAATATACGATATCTCAGGCAGGGAGATCACTAAACTGGTATCACAGGACCTAAATCCCGGATCATATAATTACTCCTGGGAAGCCAATAACTTATCTTCAGGAGTATATTTTTATACTCTCAAAGCCGGTGACTTCGTTTCCACAAAGAAAATGCTGCTTTTAAAGTAATGATTTAAATTACTTTATTTATGCAACCCTCAAAGAGGATTTACCATCTAAAGAGTAAAACCTTTAAAAGGGAAAACTATGAGAAAAATCATCCTGATTTTTACAATTCTTATAATCTATTCCAATTCCTATTCCCAGCATACCATTGATGAAAGCAATGACTTACCCGAGAAAAAGGAAATACCATCCGTTAATAAATTCCGCGGTGCAAAATTTCTCGAAAAGCCTACAATTGAAATGTCCTATGGTATTTCCGATATTGGTATCGATGGACTTTCCTCTGAGATATCTCCCTCAGGTATGCTCGAACTAAAGCTTGGATATTCCACTCAAAGAAAGAGTTACTACGATAAAAAAAGTGTTTTGAAATACCTGAGTGGCTTTACCTTTCTGAGTGTAGCATCCACTGATCTGAATAGTAATGTAAAACCCGTCTCAGAATTAAATTCCGAAACCTGGCGATTTGGGCTGGGAATGAAACAGGGCTATGGAGTCGAAATAGGTGAAAGCGCGATAATGCCATATACATCAGGGGCTTTTGTCTGGTCGAGGTTTAATCTGCAGGGAAATCCGGGTTCGCTTTCTGAAACAGATCTTAACCTTTTGTCAAACTTTAATGAGACATTCAGGTTCGGGACACTTTCTGAAAGCGGTATAAACCTTCAAATTGTGCCGCTCATTACTTTACAGGCTAAATATGAAAGAGCAATTGTATTCCCGAGGCATTTATTCACTGTCCAGATGGGAAGTATGCTTATTGAAACGGTTGGAGCATATATGCTGGGTGATTTTATCGACAATGTAATGAGGAATTCCCCTGTATTAGGGACAATAGTAAGTTTTGCTTTAAAGAGCGGTTATTCATATGGAATATATGAACTCAGAAAATCCGAGATGAACTGGCCCTTTGGCGGTGAAGCACCGCTGAGTTTTAATACTTATAAAGTAGGTATGACGTTTACATTTTAAGTGATTCCCTCCGATAAGAATTGCTTAATCCCACCGGGGTAATCAAATGCTCCGGCGGGTAATTATACCGTTCAATTCCATTTCAATTCTATACAGCCATGTATAAATTTACATATGAAAAGAGTTTTATTGAAAATACTTTGCTTGATTGTTATATGTCTATCTCCTGAGTTTTCTTCTGCCCAGGACTTCAAACTCCCCCAGCCTTCGGAAGAATATAATATTGGTACAACAAAATTTTATTTACAGGATGTATACCGCGAGGAAACATTCACTGAAGATCCGAATGACTTTCGTCACTTCATGGTAAGAGCCTGGTACCCTGCTGATGTTCCGGGGACATCTCCACGGCTCAAATACCTAGAAGGATATAATATCGACACACTAAAGTATTTCTGGGATATGTTTGGTATTCCCGAAAATCTCTTTGACCTGATCGGTAAAGTAGAAACGAACTCTTATGTAGATGCCCCAATATCCGGCAAGGAAAGTAAATTTCCCGTCATAATTTTCTCTCATGGATATGGGCTAGGCATACCGGAGTTATATACATTTGTTGCTGAAAACCTGGCGGCAAACGGATACATTGTCTTGAGTCTGACTCATCCTTATGAATCTGTTGAGATAGATTATCCGGATAGACCGGCAGCCTACGTTTCGGAGAGAGCAAGTGAAATGCTTCAGGAAAATATGATGCAGTACGGTTCTCTAAAGAATGCTGTAAATGACGAAGAGAGAGTGAAAGCTACTGAGCTTGTTTTGGAAAATTCAAAGATTGCAATGGAGAGCATCGAAGCCTGGGTAAAAGATTCGGAATATCTGCTAAACCAGCTCGAAAGTTCAACCGGAAACGTCTCAAACTTCATAAAAGACAAAGCCGATATTAATAATATTGGGGCGTTGGGACATTCCTTTGGCGGTGCCACAGCGGGTGAACTCGCTATGAACGACTCACGAATCAAAGCAGTAATGAATATGGATGGATTCCAGTACGGCAGTTTATTCGGGAAGGAACTTACATTTCCTTATGCAATGGTATATAGCGATTTTAATAAGCAAATGAATGATGCTATACTCACCTCCACGCAGAGTGACTTATACTTGATTACAATTCCTGAGACCCTTCATTTTTCGTTTTCGGACCTCTCTTCGTATCCCGATGTGTTTGATAAGAAGGCATTTGCAGGAACGATTGACAGTCAGATATTCATCGAAATGATCAATGAACTGGTATTAGATTATTTTAATAAATATTTAAAAGCCTCAGAGGAGGAATTCCCTTCTCCTGTATTTATGACGAATTACCGCTTAGATCTAAAAACACTACGAAAATAAGCTGTTTTATAAAAGAAAATCCTTTGTTATTTTAAAGAAATGGAAAAATCGATGGAAAAATCAAAATTTATACTGACCTTATTAATTCTTGCAGCGGTGATAATAGCCTGTGGCAGAGGTAGAGATAAAAGTGAGGATGATGAAAGCTCCCAAAAGAAGATAGAAAGATACAGTGACAAGGATGAAGAATCTGAAGAGACAGAAGAAAAAAAGCTTGTTTACGGAAATCCTTATCTGCTGCAGGGTACACCTTTTGTGTTGATTCCCCTGAGTATGTCATATAAGGAAGAAAATATCTTTAATAAGTTTAAACGGGAATATTTTTCTCCCGAGCAATACTACTCAAAGTATTCCGAAAGATACGACCGATTTGATTACAGTGAATTACATAATATCATATTCTATAATAGCAGTGATAGCAGCAGCTACTCACTTCTGAATAGGAAAGCATTAATTAACAAGTTTTACATACCATCCTCACGTGATGCAGACACTTCCAGAGGAAAATTCATCATTTTCTCATTGATAGAAGAGGATTACAATAATGATGATGAGATCGATGAAGATGACGGCGAAACAGTCTATAAATGTTCTATCTTTGGAACGGACATTCGCCAGATATCACCTGACAGAATTCAGCTTATAGATTGGGAAGCAAATGATGCAAACGATATGATTTTACTTTATGTAAGAGATGACGTTAATAGAGATAAAAAGTTTGACACCAGGGATGAAACAAAGATATTAGGTACATCCATTACAAATTCAAATATTGGCAAAGAAATCCTTAATGATTCATTACGAAATTCTATGAAGACCTTATATGGTAAATAGGGACCTGACAGACATACGCGGAAATTATGTTTCAGAAGGACTTGACATCAGTTCAGCATCTCCGGATCCTTTTGTGCAGTTCGACGAATGGTTTAAAGAGTATCTCGAAATTGAACATCAGGACCCTAACGCAATGACCCTTTCTACCTGCAATAAGGATGGTAGACCAACATCCCGCACAGTGTTATTAAAAAGCTATGGCAATGAGGGATTTGTCTTCTTTACTAATTATTCGAGTAAAAAGGGAAAAGCCCTGGAAGAAAATCCAAATGCTTCGCTGCTATTTTTTATGAGGCAGCTCCACAGGCAGGTAAGAATTGAAGGCAAAGTAGAAAAAATTTCATTAGACGAATCCATTGAATATTTTCATTCACGTCCGCGGGAAAGCCAGCTGGCTGCTCTCGCATCCTCACAAAGCGAGGTCATCTCATCACGGGAAGACCTTCTTTCAAAATATGAATCTCTTTCCAGGCAATACGATGGTCAGGAGATTCCCCTACCCCCTTCTTGGGGCGGTTACAGATTAGTGCCGGATGAATTCGAATTCTGGCAGGGTCGGGAGAACCGCTTACACGACAGGATAAGCTACAAACTGGAGAATGATAAAAACTGGGGCATAAGGAGACTGAGTCCTTAATTTTTTAGAAATTTAAAAATTCAACAGCTATGAGAGCAATCTGGAGCGGATCAATCAGTTTTGGCTGGTTAATATTCCTGTAAAGCTATACTCAGGAACAGAAAGTAATACCCTGGACCTGCTCAGACCATCACTCCACTATATAGTCTTCGACCATTGAAAAATTCTTCAAAACTAAGAATAATATTGAAAAATCCATAAGAATACTGGATAAATTGTAGCGTTCAATATATGGTTTGTTTTTATTCAAAATGCTATATTAATAAAATCTTTAACCTTAAATGGAGAACGTAAATGAAATTTCTACAAGTTCGTTTAATTAGGGGTGTTTATTTATTTCTCATTACTTTTCTTTTTACCATTTCAACCACAGCTTCACCAAGGATCAATTATACTGACCTTGTAATAAATTCCATCGAAAATCCTGCTCAGGTGAAACTCGCGAAACAACACGCGCTGGCTCACAATATGCCAATAAGCGTTTTGCTTCCCGGAAACATCAAAATAGATGTTCTTGGTTTGGAAGATGGAAAAGTTGTTTATGGAGTAATTAATAATTTTGCTCACCCTACAAAGGGAGCAAAGACAATGTTCTATGATGAGCTCACAGCTAATTATGATTTATTGAAAGGACAGATATACTATGGCAATGGTGTTATAGTTGATAACACAAATGGATTGTATGATCCTCAAATAAGCGAAAGAGGTAACGGTCCATTTCTGTTGATTCCTGATTCAGGGCAAGACCGGATCGTGATGGTTGATGCGCAAACAGGTGACATTGTTGATCCTTTTTTCTTCCCGGCCGGGACATTAAATTTTAACCGTCCAAAAGAAGCATTACTTACCCCGAGGGCTACATTCCTTGTATCAGACCAATTATCTGATGGTGTTTGGGAGTATGATACAACAGGTACAAGTCTTGGGATTTTTGCACCGGTAGGTGGCGTAAATACATCTATTCTGGACAATGTTAGAGGAATAGTTTTTAGGCCAAACGGTAATCTCTTAGTTACAGTCGGCGGCGGTGGTAATATTAACACAGTTCAACAATTTGATACGGCGGGTGTAAATTTAGGAACATTTATGTCAGGAGTGACAACAAGCCCTTTCAACCTTGCGTACCGAACAAATGATATTTTAGTCAGCACAGGAAGCGGAACATCAAGAGTCCATAAGTTTGATTTTAACGGAACATATATTACTTCATTCCCCGGTGCAGGATCTTATGGTACAATGCAGCAAATTTATATAGAAAACGATAATAGCTTTGTTGTTTGCTGCCTTACCGGAACTAATGCCGGTCTGGTAAAATTTGATTCTGCAGGAAATCATCTAAGCGTATTAACGGGTATAAGTACAAATTATGGTGTTTATCGATTAGGCAATGGAAATTATTTGGCTACAAATCCTTCAGGACTTCATGAGATAGATGACACAACTGGAGCTTTAGTCAGAACAATTACACCAATGTCAGGAGAATATATTTCGTTTTATGATCCATCTACGCTTGTTGGAGTGGGAAATCAAACCAGTTCAACCGCCGAGACATATAAACTATACAATAACTATCCAAATCCATTCAACCCATCTACAAAGATTAGATATGCGATTCCATCAAAGGGAATTGTCACATTAAAAGTGTTTAATACATTAGGGAAGGAAGTCGCAAAGCTCGTTGAGCAGTTCCATACTCCCGGTGAATATGAGTATACATTCGATGCGTCAGGATTATCAAGCGGCATATACTACTATACTATTTCATCCGATAATTTTACCGAAACAAAGAAAATGGTTTTATTGAAATAATAAGTTAAAATCCACACATCTTAGCTCAGTATCTGAATTTTAAGGTACTGAGCTTTTTTTGAATTTAATCCCAGTTCGAAAATGCTTAACTTGAAGCCTTCTTTACTAATTAAATATTTTTTTAAATAATGGATGTAAAACAATTTATCCAGGACGTTTCAAATGCTATCGATGCTAAAGATAGTGACAAATTTGCTTCTTTCATCACCCCGGATGGTCAGTTTAGGTTTGGAAATGCTCCTTCTCTTTACGGAACTGAAGACATCAGGAACGGCGTAGCTCAGTTTTTCACAATGATAAAGGGTTCTCGTCACGAGCTGGTCAATATCTGGGAAGGTGAAAACTCCATCG
>JAEYVS010000241.1 GCA_023429265.1 Bacteroidota bacterium
TTACAAATATGGATCTTTCAATTGCGCCGATGGCCGATTTTTATGAATATGTAAACGGAGGCTGGATAAAAAGCAATCCCATCCCCGCAGGATACTCCAGGTGGAGCAGTTTTTCCGAGGTGGAGGCCCGCAATGAGATAATCCTTAAACAGATCCTGGATGAAGCTCTTGGTTCGAATTCTCCCCGGGGAAGTAATATGCAGAAGCTTGGTGACCTCTATTATACAGCTACTGATTACGAAGGCAGGGAAAAAGCGGGTATATCACCTATTGCTCCATACATTCAAAAGATCGAAGCAATACAAAGCTCTGCTGATATGCAGCTTGTTCTTGCAGATTTTTTAATGAACAGAATTGGAAGTGTATTCTGGATATCTGCCGGACAGGATGATAAAAACAGCTCAATTTATGTACCCCAGGTGTATCAGTCCGGGCTGGGCTTGCCTGACAGGGATTATTATTTCGAAGAAGGAGAGAAGTATAAAACACTTCGTGATGAATATGTAAAGCACATTACAAAAATGTTTGAACTTGCAGGGTATCTACCTGTGCAGGCTAAACAAATGGCGGATGTGGTAATGAAGATAGAAACCCGTCTGGCGGGGGCATCCATGACCCGCCTCGAAAGACGTGATCCCGAGAAGACTTATAATAAAATGACCCTATCTGAACTTCAATCCCTTATGCCTAATTTTGACTGGACGGCATTTTTTACTGCTGCGGAATTTGAAATGAACGAAGACTTTAATAACGGCATCATTGTCGGGCAGCCTGACTTTATGAAGGAAGTCAATAAAATGATGACTGACATTCCGATCGATGATTGGAAAATATACCTGAAACATAAGCTGCTCGGTTCCACAGCCGACCTCCTTAGCTCAAATCTTGAAAATGAAAGGTTTTATTTCTATAATACCATCCTCCGCGGCATAGATGAAAAGCGTCCCGACTGGAAGATTGCAGTCGATAGAGTTGAGGGCTCATTAGGTGAAGTCCTGGGGCAGATGTTTGTCGAGCGCGCATTTAGTCCGCAGGCTAAAGAGAAAGCTCTCATAATGGTGGATAATATAAAAGATGCAATGCGTCAGAGGATAAATGAGATAGAATGGATGGAAGATGCAACGAAACAACAGGCACTTAAGAAGCTGAACGCCTTTACTCCAAAGATAGGATACCCTGATAAGTGGAGAGATTATTCCGGTCTTACTATTGACCGCAGCTCACTCCTTGAGAATGTTCACCGCGCAAACAGGTTCTATTATAAACGCAGCATAGAGCGCATTGGAAAGCCTGTAGAAGATGAGTGGTTTATGAATCCGCAGACTGTGAATGCATACTACAGCGCGAGCCGCAATGAAATAGTTTTTCCCGCGGGAATACTACAGCCGCCATTTTTCTCTGAAGATTTCGACGCCGCGATAAACTACGGCGGTATCGGCGGTGTAATAGGCCACGAGATCACTCACGGCTTTGATGACCGGGGCAGAAAATATGATGCTGATGGTAATCTCCGCGACTGGTGGACCGAAGCTGACGGCAAAAGATATGAGGAACTTGCCGGTAAGCTGGCTGACCAGTACAGCAGCTATGTGGCAATAGATGACGTCCATCTTGAAGGGGAGCTGACACTCGGAGAAAATATTGCCGATCTCGGTGGAATAAAGCTCGCCTACATCGCGCTAATGAAATCCCTCGAGGGAAAAGAAACTCCGTTAATTGGAGGCTTTACACCCGAGCAGAGGTTCTTTATATCCTGGGCGCAGATATGGAGGAATAATATAACCGATGAAGAGCTCAGGCTCAGGATCAATACCGACTCTCACTCACCCGGAAAATACAGGGCATTCGTTCCACCGTCGAATATGACGGAATTCTACGAAGCCTTTGGCGGCGAGCCCGGAGACCCGATGGTCCGCCCGGATGCCAACAGAGTGGTTATCTGGTAAAGGATTAATATTCAGTCGTTTATATAAAAGAAGGGTAAAAGCCCTTCTTTTATTTATTTTAAAATTTTAGGCTAAATTGTTTTTACAAAGAAATAAAGTTTAGTGTCTGAGCTTAGATCTTTTTGAAATTTTAAGATGTTGTTTTTTCACATTTGGTAGATTAGTGGTTTTGAAATTGGTCTTGTTGTTTTTATAGTTGTTTAGTAAAAATTTGATTTTGGTCTCAAAATTGAGTTTGTTTTTTCAATAGTTTCTTAACCAAAGGTTTTTTTAAAATTTTTTTCTTCTACAGTGTAAAAACAAAATTTAGCATTTTTCATAATCCCGCGCGCATAATCTTACGGTATTTGCTATATGTCAAAGAACAAGTGATGAACGAGGAAATAACTACGTTCAAATCTTTATCAATATAGTAATATTTACGTTGAACGTCAAGGCATAATTAAATATTAATTTTATTATATTAAACTATACTAACAAACTTAGGAGGTAAGCAATGAGAAGTTTATTCATCCTATGATGAATTAGAATACGGGTTTTCACAAAACTATCCCAATCCTTTTAATCCCGAAACCATAATTAGATTCAGTCTTAATGAACTTTCTTACGTTCGTTTAAAAGTTTATAATGTTCTTGGACAGGAAATAGAAACTCTTGTTAGTTATATAAGAGACAAGGGAGTTTACCTTGTCTCATTCAACCAAAGAATAGAAATCTCTCGAGCGGTGTGTATTATTACAAACTTGAAATATACAATAAAAATCGGGAAGTGTTTACCTCAATAAAAAGAATGATTCTGATAAAGTAGAATGGATATTAGAAGAATAATATTGTGTATAATTATTATATTATCAAATGCAGGTTATCTGCATTCACAATCGGGGTGGATACAAAAATATATGGGATCGGGAAACCTTGTATCGATAAATTTCATTAACTCGAACACAGGTTATATTTTTCGCAGCAATAAAGTTTTATTTAAGAGTACTAATAAGGGCGCAACCTGGGATTCAATGGCTATAACAGCAAAGGGTATTATTATTCAACAAGGAATATTTTTGAATGAGGAAATTGGCGGTATTATGCCTTATGCTGCTATAACTACAAATAGTGGCATATCGTGGAATCAGGGAATTCCGCCTTTCAATGGAAGTTTTGATTCCCAGAGGATATATATTTATAATGAAACAACTGCATATTTATCAGGTATTGAACTTGATTTATTAGATAAATCTGTTACTCCATTAATATTTAAAACAACAAATTCCGGTTTAAATTGGTTTGAGGTGGACAGAGGAGGTGGTTCAAACAATTATTCAGATATAATATTCATAAATGATAACACCGGATTTGAAGCAAGATTTGGTATAAAAAGAACTACTGATGCAGGATTGAATTGGTTTTATTATTCGGGTACAGGAAGGCAAAGGATAAAGTTTTCCCGGGTTTTTACCGATACGATGTTTCTTTCGTCTGTAGATGGATATGTAGCAAAGACTACTAATTTAGGTTTAAACTGGACAGAGCACCAAACAGGAATAAGCGATGACCT
>JAEYVS010000046.1 GCA_023429265.1 Bacteroidota bacterium
ATATAAATGTGAATACAGGGGGTGGTATGGTTAAACTGGATTCATTTGATGGGAACATAGATATCAATACCGGAGGAGGAAGTGTCTCTCTACAGGGCTCTAATGGCTCTGTAGACGTAAATACCGGTGGTGGAAGCATTGATTTGGACTATTCAGGTACTAACTACGGAATAGAGCTATCGACAGGCGGAGGCTCGATAACACTTGATATACCTTCCGGATTTGCGGCAGAGCTGGATCTGACAACAAATGTGGGGACAATCTCATCTGATTTTGGTGAACCAAAGAAAGACGGAATGGGTTCTAGCCTGAAAACAACAATCAACGGAGGTGGTGAAAAACTGGAATGTTCGACTAATGCAGGAAGTATCAGGCTAAATAAAAAATAGTATTAGATTGTGTCTCATATAAATGAAGCCTCTGCTGGATGTCAGCCGGGGCTTTCTTCTTTCTTCTTTTCCATTGCATCATTAATAAGATCGGTGATCTTTCCAATCTTTACTGCGTAGTTATTTGTAAGAAGTGGAGCTTTGGCATATTTATTCCTGTATACCTGCGTAAATTCCGCTCCGAAGAAAAATATGAATGAGGAATAGTATATCCACGCCATAAATACCACAAGTGAACCTGCCGCACCGAAGACAGATCCGTAAGAACTGCTTGCAAGATATAACCCTATCAAATACTTACCAAGCGCGAAAAGTAATGAAGTGATGATTGCGCCGAACCAGATATATTTCCATTGCACCTTAACGTCAGGAAGGAATTTATAAATGATGGCGATAAGCACAGTAACTAAAACATATGATAAAAAGTAATTAACATACTGCCATCCCGGAATCACCGTATTTAGGTTTCCTTCAAGGAAATTATTTACTCCGGAGAGTATTGTTGATAGCATAATTGATGCAAATAGAAGAAGCATAATTATTAAAACCATTACAAAGGATTTTGCCCGGGCGCGAAGGAAACTCCATATTCCGTCAGGTTTAGGTTCTACACCCCATATCATATTCAGAGACTCTTTCAGTTCTACGAATATCCCTGCCGATCCGAAAATAATTATCGCGGAACTGATTATAGTTGCAATTATTCCTGATGAGGGAGCAGATATATTCTGGATAAGACTTTGCACTATTTCAGCGTTATCCTTTCCAATGGCATCCTGAATCTGCATTACAATCTCTCCCTTTGCAGCGTCTTCTCCAAAAATAAAGCCTATTACGGCAATAAGAATTACAATTAACGGAGTAAGAGAGAATATCATATAAAATGATAATGCTGCAGACATTTTAACGGCTTTGTCATCAGCAAATTCAAAGGCAGTCTGCTCAAGTAGTTTGTAAACGGTCTTGATCTTATGCAGTACAAACCTTGGAAATAACCGATAAACAATCTTTTTGAATGTTTTTACTATTCTCAATATCCGGTATGATATTCTTGAAAAATGAGGTAACGCTTAATTATTGCTAATTTATAAGCTGTAATGCAGATTTACTATCCTATTCAAGATATACAGATTAGGGCATAAAAATATATGTTGCAACATTAATTGTATATACATATATTGTATGTGTATTAATTAAATCAATTGGTATGAAGCTCGAGGACGAATTAAAGCAAAAGAATTTTACGGATATGCACGAAAAGGCTGTATTAAATATAATAGTAACGGCGAACAGAATAAATGAGTCTGTAAATAAACTAATGAAGGGATTCGGGATTACGTCACAGCAATACAATGTGTTGAGGATATTGAAAGGGCAGCATCCCAACCCTGCTACAGTAAACCTGATCGCAGACCGGATGCTGGATAAAATGTCAAATGCCTCACGGATCGTGGATAAACTATGCGTAAAGAAGTATGCTGATAGAAGAACCTGTGATTCGGACAGGAGGGCAGTAGATATTGTCATTTCTAAAAAGGGTCTCGATTTTCTGGAAAAAGTATCTGAAAGTTTATATAAAGTATATGACGAGAAATTCAGAACGTTAACGCTTGAGGAAACTCAAAAATTAAACAATTTGTTAGATAAATTTAGAAACTAAATTAAAAAAAGGAGTAAAAAGGATGAAAAAGTTAATTTATTCAGTTCCTGTGATGTATTTATTAGCTGTTATGTTTATACTTACCGGTTGTAGTAAAGACACAGTAGAAACCGGCGGTGAAAAAGAAGTTAAATCTTCAACTGAGGGTTCTTCAACTTATACAGTTGACTTAGCAAATAGCAAAGTTGAATGGATAGGTAAGAAAGTTACCGGACAGCATAATGGAACTGTGGATATTTCTTCCGGGCAATTAAGTGCCAAAAATGGTGATCTTGACGCAGGAAAATTCGAGATAGACTTTAACACGATAAAAGTTCTGGACTTAGAAGATGCTGAAAGCAATGCAAAGCTTACCGGACATTTAAAATCAGATGATTTCTTTTCAGTGGAAAAGTTTCCAAAAGGTACATTTGAGATTACTAACGTTGAGAAAGTATCGGATGACAAAGGTAATAACTATAAGGTAAATGGTAATCTAACCATTAAGGGAATTACTAAGAATATTTCATTCCCGGCGAATGTGAACGTTACACCTGATAAAGTAACAGCAACGGCAGATTTCAATATTGACAGAACTGAGTGGGAAGTAAAGTACGGCTCTGGTAAGTTTTTTGAAGGCTTAGGTGATAATATGATAGATGATGATTTTAACATAAAATTTAATATTACAGCTAATAAGATGTAATATATTTTATAGTTCTTTTGGGAATTTATCCCTTTAAATATGTGTTATAATTAACAGGAGAGATACATCGCTAAAAGGAAAATTGGTTGCTAAATTTAAGTAGTATTTCGTTCTTTTACTCCCTTTTGATTTAGGAGCAACTATTTTTGTATCTCTCCTTTTTTTATTTTTCTTTATGAACCTGCCTGAATTTAAACACACTCAACAAATAATACAAAAACGGTAATATAAAAAGCGAACCTATCAGAAGTGCTAAAGCAAGCATTGTAATGGTAGGTCCCGGTGCCGGATTGTCGGTCAATGTAATGAATGATTCATTATTGATATTTAGAACTACAGGGAAATTTATCATATACCACGCTATCATTACCATAAATATTTGGAATCCAGCGGACATTCTTGCAAGTATCCATTTCTCTTTTTTCAAAGCATACCAGAGTATCGGAAGCGACAGTGTAGATAGGATTATTGCAGCAAGACTGGCGGGGGTTTCAAGGAATTTACTAATAAGATGATAACCGTCTATCTCCGCGGTTATGAATACTAAGCCTCCCGAAATAATTGTCATACCGCTAAGCTGCAGTGCTATTTTTTTAAATATAATCCTGGATTCATCTTCGCCTGATTCACCAACAAGATAAACTGCTGCCAGGAACGCAAAAATACAGCAAGTAAATACCCCAACCGATATACAGAATAGATTCATCCAGGGAGAGATAAATCCTTCCGGAAATGATGTGTATTCCGGCTTGATCCATCCCAATACCAGGGCCCCTGCAGTGACTCCTAAGAAAAATGATGTCCACAGGCTGGAAAATTTAAACAGAACGTCGTAGTAAAGTTGTGACTTATCCTTAATGGCGTCATAATGTTTGAATGTGAAAGCAGTACCCCGTATTGTTATTCCTACCAGGAGAGCCAGTATTGGTAAATGAAGGTACGTGAGCATGGTAGTATAAACAAGCGGAAAACCAACAAAAAGGATTACCACAACTATAATTAACCACATATGATTTGCTTCCCAAACAGGGGCAATGGCTCGCGCTATGACATCCTTCTGTGCCTGCTTTAATCTTCTACGGTAAAATAGCTCTATGATTCCGCCCCCGAAATCCGCACCTCCGAAAAGTACGTACAGCAGTAGAGACAAACCGAGAAATATTATGACGACCTCAAGCATTATCGGAATATTTATAATGTAAAGCCTTTATCTGTCTTGCCATTAGCCAGGTGACGATAAAAGCCAGCAATAGATATAAGAGCACGAAGAGAATGAACGTATAAGTAAGTCCGGGCATCGATGTGAGAGAATCCTTTGTTTTCATTATCCCGTATATGATCCAGGGCTGTCGTCCGACCTCTGTGACTATCCATCCAGCTTCAACTGCAATAAATCCGAGAGGAGTGCAGATGAATAATATTTTAAGGAACCACTTTTTGAAGATTTGTTCTTTTTTTCTCCATAGAAAGAACAAATAAATCAAACCCACTGCAGCGAGGATCATCCCGATGCCTACCATTACCTGGAATGAGATGTGAACAATAGCAAGTGGTGGCCACTCGTCTTCCGGAAATTCATTCAACCCTTTTACCTCGGCGTTAAAGTCATTGAATGCGAGAAAACTCAAGGCTCCAGGGATCTCAATACCGTATTCTATTTTTCGTTCTTCTTTATTAGGAATTCCACCGATGATTATTGGGGCATTTCGTGACGTTTCGAAATGCGACTCCATGGCAGCGAATTTTATTGGCTGGTATTCCGCGACAAATTTCGCTGAGATATCACCGCTGATTGGCTGCAATATGGCGGACACTGCCGCAAATATCATTGCTATCTTCAATGCTTTCTTGTGAAGTTCATTTCCGGGGTTTTTCATCAGTAGGTACGCGTGAATACCCGCAACTGCGAAGGATGTCGCTACAAAGGAAGCCATTATCATATGCTGAGCCTGTGAGAACCAGGCGGGGTTAAACATTGCTGCTATGGGGTCTACATTGATAGCCTGACCATCGACCCAGTCAAATCCTGTGGGGCTATTCATCCATGCATTAGCGGCTACTACGAATATACCGGACATTACACCGCTGATACCGACCACGATCCCGAATCCCCAGTGGGCCCATTTGTTTACTTTATTCCATCCGTATAGATAGAGTCCTAGAGCGATAGCCTCCAGGAAGAAGGCTGTACCTTCAAGTGAGAAAGGCATTCCGAAGATGGGTCCGGCGTGTTCCATAAAGGTTGGCCAAAGCAGTCCCAGCTCAAAAGACAACGCTGTACCGGAAACAGCTCCCGTAGCGAAGAATATAGCTACACCTTTTGACCAGGCTTTTGTTAGATCGAGATAAATGGGGTCACCGGTACGATTGTACTTCCATTCCGAGACAGCCATAAGGAAAGGCATCGTCATACCGATACAGGCGAAAATGATATGGAATCCAAGTGACACCGCCATCTGGAGGCGGGCAGCGAGTAGGTCTTCCATTGTGAAGTGTGTTTATTGTTGAACCGTATTAGTAAAATACGGATTCAAGCTTAAATTTTCAGTGCTAAAAAATGGAATGATTACAATCCGTTCAGAAGATCCGATAAAAGGGTTTTTATTTCCTGGAGATCTTTTTTGAGCATCTTATTTTCCTTTTTAAGGTCCTGCTCAGCAGCTTTATCTTCAGGAGTGAATAGTGTCAGCTCGCTTTTGTAATTTTCAGGTTTTGAGGATTCAGATTTATTTCCTGCTCCGTCTTCCTGTTCTTTAGTGGTGTAATTTTTGAGGAGCTTCTTTGCGCCTTCGATAGTATATTTTTCTTCGCGAAGAAGTTTTTTGATGTAAAGAATCAGCTTGATATCCTTATTAGTGTAAATCCTGTTTCCTGCGAGATTTTTTGCAGGCTTAAGCTGTTCAAATTCAGTTTCCCAGTATCTGAGCACATATTGCTCAAGTTCTGTGATCTTGCTGACTTCACTTATGGAGTAGTACAGCTTTTTCATCGAAAAGGATTTTTTCATAATTCTCCGTTTTTCCAAAAATATCTATTAAATACCTTTAATTCAATATAAAACTATTAATTCTATTCTTTAATTAATTTTGATTAACAGAGTTTAAAATTTGTCATTTAGCCCCTCTTCTTTAATATCCATTTATTACATTTTAATTGAGAGTCGAATTTTGTATTTTTACACATTTCCTAAAATAAACAACTATTTAATGGGCTTCAATAAGATATTTACTGTGATTTTAATGATTTTCGGGGTTTTTTATTTTACCGGTTGTTCGAGTGACCCCGATATGATATATACAAACGGAAAGATCCATACAATGGACGCTAATAACAGCGTCGTAGAGGCAGTTGCGGTAAAAGACGGGAAAATCCTGGATATTGGCACAACGGCAGAAATGACTGAAAAATATAAAAGCAGTGAAAAAATAGATTTAGGGGGAAAAATTGTCCTTCCCGGATTGATAGATACCGATGGGAATCTCTTCATTTATTCACGTAATCTGGACCTGGTAAATCTTGCCGGAGCAAGGAGCATAGCAGACATTCAAACACTTTTAAAGCGGAAAATTTCAGAAAGTCCGACCGATGAATGGATAGGTGGATATGGATTTAACCCCGAACTCTTCCCTGAAGATGATTTTGCATTAATCAGGAAGGAAACACTGGATGAAGTTTCCACAGATAAAAATATATACTTACTGGATAACATGAATTCAGTCCTATGGGGTAATTCAAAGTTGTTTGAAACCTCAGGCATTAATGCTCAGACTCCTGTACCTGAAAATGGTGAAATAGACGTAGATGAAAACGGTAATTTAGTAGGCATTGTTGCAGGCACGGTGATAGATATGGTAAGCAAAAAAGTACCGCAAATCAGCCAGGAAAAACAAAATGCTCTTCTGACCGAGGCCGCTAATGAATTGCTTGGGTGGGGAATTACGGAAATACAGGACAGATATGTAACCAGCGATGGAATAGAATCGATCAGAGCTTTGATAGATGCAGGGAAATTTCCCCTAAAACTTTACGCTGTTTTGACGGGTGGAGAAGAAGGATTTGAAAAATATCTTGAAAAGGGAATTGAAGTTAATTATAAAGATAAACTCACCATTAGATCAGTGTCGATGGATTATGACGGGGCTTTTGAGATTCAGGATGCCTCAATGATAGATGAATATACAAATGATCCTAAGAGGAAAGTTCCTTATGACTCAGATACAGAAATAGAAAGCATCTTTAAAAGAGGGATTGAAAAGGGATTTCAATTAAGGGTAAAAGCTGTAGGCGACCTTGCTGTTGAAAAAAGTCTTGATGCCATTGAAAGGGTACTTCGTGACGTAAAACCCGAAGACCATCGTACTGTTCTTGAACAGGTTGAGTTTATAAGAGAAAAAGACCTTCTTAGAATTAAAAGTACCGGGGTGATTCCTTCGGTAAGACCGGAAATTTGTATCAATGACGCGCAGATAGTTTCTTATTTGATCAATGAAAGTAATGTAAATAACCTGGGTTTGTGGAATTCCCTTTTGCAAAACGCGGGGAGGATCACAACAGGTTCAGATTTTCCATTTGGAATAATAAATCCTTTTGTTCAGATGTATTATCTCACAACACGGTCTGTTGTAGGGAATGATACCATTTCCATAGCAAATCCACAACAAAAGATTTCATTAATGGATGCCATAAAGTCCTATACGATATGGGCTGCATATTCAGCTTTTGAGGAAACTTATAAAGGCTCAATTGAAAAAGATAAGTATGCCGATATGGTGGTTCTTTCAAATGATATTTTTGCTGACAATAAAAATCTCCTTCAGACAAAGGTATTAAAAACCATAGTCAATGGGGTGGTTGTTTATGAAGACAGCGGCAACAAAACAGCTTCCCGTTAGATCCTTATGACAATAAACGATGCTCTGGAAGAGGGCACAGAAACACTTAAAAGCTGGAATATCGACGAGGCACGGGCAAATGTAGAGATATTTTTGTCAGATATGACCGGTTTAAAAAGGACTGAGCTTAAGGTGAAAAAGGACCTTGAGATTACCGATCCTCAAATCAAAAAATTTGAAGATTTTCTCAAAAAAAGAACAATGGGAATGCCTTTGCAGTATATTCTCGGTGAAGTTCAATTCTTTGGTTGTACACTGGCTGTTAATAAGCACGTTCTAATTCCGCGTCCTGAGACAGAATTGCTGGTTGAGAAAGTTCTTAAGGATATCGAGAAATCAGATGTAAAACAAGTTAGAATATATGAAGCGGGGACAGGTTCGGGATGCATTTCAATAGCTCTTGGAAAAGAGTTGAGTTCTATGAATATTGACTTTGAGATAACATCTATTGATATTTCAGAAAAGGCTATCGATACTGCCAGGAAAAATCTTAAAAGCAATAATCTGGATGAGGGTAAGATCAATTTTATTATTAAAGATTTTCTCTCTTTAGAGGAGATAGCGGACATAGATTATCTTATTTCCAATCCTCCATACATTGCTCTAAATGAATATGAAGAACTGGATGATGATGTTAAAGATTTTGAACCCAGGATTTCTCTTACAGATGAAAACGATGGACTGACATTTTACAGAAAAATAGCTGAAATTATCGCTTCATCACAGGATAACTTCAAAACATTCTGTGAAATCGGATTCGGACAAAAAGATAAGATAGAATCCATTTTAATTGAAAAGAAAGTTACCGGGGTTAACTTTTTTAAAGATTATAACGGTATCGACCGTATTCTGGAAATATCACAATGAAAGCAGTAATTCAAAGAGTATCACAGGCAGCTGTCTCGATAAACGGAGATGAATATAGCAGGATCGATCAAGGGTATCTCGTTTTACTGGGTATAGAAAAAGGGGATAATGACACAAATGCTTCAGTCCTGGCAAAAAAAATAATAGACCTTAGAATTTTTGAAGATAATAACGGAAAAATGAATCTTGGTTTAAGGGATATTGAAGGGGATGTCCTGGTAATATCCCAGTTTACTCTTTGTACAGATAATACTAAAAGTGGTAATAGACCCAGCTTTACCCTTGCCGAAGAACCTGCTGAGGCGAATAGAATATATGAATTCATTGTCGATGAAATGAAAAATTACTATGATGCTGTGAGGATCAAGACAGGCATATTCGCCGCTGAAATGAAAGTATCACTCACTAATGAAGGTCCTGTAACCATTATTCTGGAAAGATGAAAAAGGAAAAGATCTGCATAATAGGGATTGGAAAAGTAGGATCCGCGTTTGCTCTTGAACTATCTGAAGCTGGTTATAAAGTAAAGTATCTCATAGACACCGATAAATCACTTCTAAAGAAATTCACAAAAAAAATTAAAAACAGTATATCTTTTAATGAGATAAATGAAAAAGTTATTTCAGGAGCAGATATTATATTCTTGACCATCCAGGATGTTAAGTTGAAAGACACCATTAGTATTATCAAAAATCTCGAAATTGATCTTTCAGGCAAGTTATTCATACATACGAGCGGTTCCATATCATCGGAAGTATTTCAACCGCTTAAGTTAAACAAGGATAATATAGCTTCATTTCACCCAATACAGACATTTAATACAGTTAGTACAAAGAATGATCATCTTCTTCAGAGTATTCACTTTGGGATTGAAGGCGGGAAAATGGCAGTTAAGTATCTTACTGAAACTGCATCTAAACTTAAATCAAGTGTCCTGATGATTCCTGCTTCAAAGAAACCATTATATCACCTTGCAAGCGTTATTGCCTCAAATTTCTTAATAACTAATCTGGCTATTATGCGGGAGATACTTTCCAAAGCTGGGCTCAAGGACGCTGACGTTTATGAAGTCTACAAAGGGATCATTAACAACACATTTAAAAACGTAAAAGAGTTCGGTATTCATAATGCTCTAACCGGTCCCATAGAGAGAAACGATATTGAAACAATAGGTTCACATATGGAGTATCTAAGGAAATACTTACCCGACCTGGAAAATTATTACAAAGAGGTAAGCAAAATGACCTCGAAAGTAGCTTTAAAAAAGGGTAGTTTAAATAAGAAACAGTTTGAAGAATTAAACCGCCACCTAAAGAACTAATTATGAGAAAACTTATTTTAATCATATTAGCTGTTTTTTTACTGTCTGGAAATTCCTTTTCGCAGGATATCAGATTATCAGAGCTCACTCCAAAAGAGAACAATTATTCATTTTTAAAAAAGGAAGTTAAGGTTAATACGGGTGGGTTATTTATTGCTCCGGTTATAGGTTTTGATTTTCCGATTCAGGAGTTTTCCAATAATTCCAATTCTACGTTTGACTACGGAGTAAAGCTTGAGGTAGCTCATAGTATAATTTACCCCTTCATAGTAGGCGGTATTTTTCAGTATCAAAGCCACGAAGGCACCGAAGAGCTCAAGTCAGCAAATTTCCTTACTACATTCAGGACTAATATTACGTCTTTCGGCGGTTCGATAGATATATTGCTGAATAAGTACATACAATCAGACTTTACAATTCCTTTTCTTACTTTGGAAGTAAAAGTAATGAACATTGAGAGGGAAATTGCTCCCGAACAATTCAATCCGGGATTTTCTACTACTGATAATGTGATTGGTTTTACAGGCGGGCTGGGTTTTACTCTATACATTTTTGATATATATCCTACGTATACATACGCTGGTGATTATTCATCGATTGGCATAAAAACCAGATTCAGATTTCCGATAATTAAATTCTAAAACTCTCTTCCCTTCCATTTGAGTTTTTTACCGAAGATGAATGATAGAGGGGTTAATAAAGTATGTATAGTAAAGTAAATCTTAAAAAACGGATAATAGAGTAATAGATTCTTTAGCCTGAATATTCGGATTATGGGTGTTATACATATCAATTCCGCAAGAATAATTATGCCTACAAGAATTAAGTAATCTCTCAGGTCAAAAAATGCTAATCCTGCAACGATAACGATATTCATAAATAAGTACTCTGCCGCCATCAAAAACCCAAGCCAGTTTACATCTGTTGCTCCTCTCATCCAGCGCTTTTTTTGTCTTGCTAGAGTCTTGATGTCAGGGCACGGCTCGGTTCTCATCAAACATTTTGGATTTACGGGGTATTTTATTTTATACTTTTTATTTTTATCTATCACCCGCATCAAGGCAAGGTCTTCGGTAATGGAAAATGATATCTTGCCAAAACCTCCCGATTCAATATAAACGTCCTTTCTGAACGACATATTATTTCCGATGCAAGCAATAGGGGAATCTATACCAGTGCTACCTGAAGCAAGCGAATGAAGATATACCCAATCCAGAGACTGTATTTTATTGAACAATGAACCACTGTAATCAATATTAGTAAATCCGCCAATTAACCCCGTTTCCTTATCATAATAAGAAACCGTTTCCTTTATCCATTCAGGCGGAGCTTCGCAGTCTGCATCTGTGGTGAATATGATTTCACCACTGCATTTTCTTATTGCAGTATCAATTGCATTGGCTTTTCCTTTAAGATTACCGGTTTCATCAGTCTCTGAGTCTATGACAATAAAATGATCCAGTCCGGCAGTTTCTTTGAGCATTATTTCTTTCGTCCTGTCATCAGATTTGTCATTTACAAGATAGATCTCCAGAAGGGAACGGTCATATTTAAGTTTCTTAAGATAGGAAATACAATGCGCTATTATCGATTCTTCATTTTTAGCAGCAACTATCAAAGTTACGCGGGGAAGTGGGGAGGGGGATTTCTGTATTAAACGGTATGACCTTCTTATTCCATACAGCATAAACAAATGGATAAGGAAGTATGATATGATTGCAGCTGTCAAAAATACCGTCATAACGTAAAATAGAATAAAAAAGGTGAATTATCTATTTAATAAGACAATTCACCTTATATAGTGCATGAAAGGAGTTACTTTACGATTGCGATTTTAATTATACGGGTTTCCGTAGCACCATCGACTTCAGCTTCTATAACGCCGTAATAAATCCCGCTTTGGACATCTGAGACATCCCATACCACTTCGTTTTCGGAATTTGAAAATGATGTCGCATTTAGTGCAGTGACCTGCTCTCCGGAGAGGTCGAGTATCTTTATGGATACTGTCCCTGCCGTTCCATTGATGTAATACCTTATGTAGGTCTTACTATCATATACCGGGTTTGGCCAGTTGTAAACTTTATTTTCGGGTAATTTACCTGCAAATGAAGGTGGAGTATTGATGGAGATGAAATTATTATTTGACAGGTACTGATCTTTTAAATAGTTTTTCCATAGAATCTTGCTATTGTCATATGTGTACTGGGTCTTAAAGCCGTATAAATATCCGTCAGCACTGAATGCAAAGATTCCCAGTGTTCCGTTGAGATTTGCAAAAGCAGGAGTTGATTGTGTATTCGGACCTATCAGCACCGGGAATCCATCGACAATTTTACCGTCTGTTCCATATGCATAAAGGTTACCGTCAGTAGACGCAAATACGAGATCAAAATGTCCGTCTGCATTAATATCAGCTACTGATACACCAGAGGAAATCGTTTTATTAAAATTAACCGGGAAATTATCCAGCAGCACTCCGGCTGAGTTTAAAGCATATATCCATCCGTCAGCAACGATAATGATCTCCTGCTTTCCATCTTTGCTCAGGTCAGCAAGAATAGGGGATTGAGTTATATTTGTTATGGAATAATTTAGTGATAATACATTTCCATTTAGTACGAGCCTGTTAGAATTGTCTACAACTAACGTATCTACTGAAGCCGCTGTTGTAATATTACCTGTTGTGATAAATTTTCTTGAATTATCCGTGAAGTTAAATCCACCCGGTCCGGTCTTAGTTAATTGGATGATTGGGTTAGTCGACGGATTTGAAGTAATTGAATCCGTAAGACTGTATTGATTTATGGCTCCGTTCGTGAAGCCAACTACCGCCCTCTCAGGGGAAGTGAATACTATTGTTGGAGGTGTATTTATAATTTTTCCTGTCTGGTATTGTTGATTGACTGTCGCTGTGTTATCAAAGAATGCCACTTCATTTTCATTTACTACAAAGATCATATTATCATAGTTAGCCGGGGCATATTTCCCAAAATTAGGTATGATCAAACCGTCCGGTGTACCGTTGTATCCGCTTCCATCCGGATTAAATCCGAAAGTACGGTAATTATTATTTATGAATATCTGGTCGAATCCTGTATTTTCGAGGTCAAAAGCTACTGGCTGTGATCTTAACATTGTATCAGTACCAATAAACCGCGGGAATTGCGTTAATGGGCTTATTGCTGTACTTCCGATTGATAAATTGAATCTCATAACGCCGGAAACAGTAGAGAAATCCGTAACAAAGACATTATTATTTGCTAGCGAATAGCTCAATGTATTCGGAAATGTCGTTGGTGTGAATTTGTTTTGATAAATCGTAGAAGGCACGCCGTGATCCCCATTAAACCAGTAATCATAGATAGTACCATCGCCCACTACTTCTCCAAACGGAGTTGAAAATACTACGCCGATCGTTTGCGCGCCTTTTGCTTCTTCTAAAGCAACGCCTCTATGATCAATATT